>DAOUAG010000254.1:0-11360 GCA_034433815.1 Dehalococcoidia bacterium
TGATGGCAAACGGCCGGTCAGTCAGCTCGCGCATCCGCCGCCACTGTTTGCGCAGATCGTCTAGATCACGCACGGCCGTTCCGAGGCTGCCGAGGCCGCCCGCATTCGACACGGCGGCGGCAAGCTCGACCTGTTCCCACGGGCCGAAGGGCGCACAGATGATCGGCACATCGATGCCGAGCAGATCGCACAATGGGGTTCTCAGACTCATAGTTTCCTCCAACTTCCTGGGTACGGCTAACTCGTGCTTAGATCGACCAGTCTAACACCCCATCTGGGTCAACCTAACACGCCAAGCGGAAACCTCTCCCCCGCAATTGCCCTCCCGGGTCACCGCCATCCTGCGCGCCCTATTGAGGGACATTATACTGCATGGCCTGTCAGCATAACCCGCGGACGAGCGCCAGAAGAGCCGTGAGAGGAAGGGACCGGTTCCCAGGGCCCTTACGGTCTGATCACACCGAGCCAGCGGGCAGGCAGCTTGCGACGGTCAGCGGCGGCGAGGATACTGAACGTCAGATAAGTTCGGATATTCCCCCTGCTCGGGGAGCCAAATACTGCCCGCGCCATGGGCTTTGTCCGCGTGGCTCAGGCGTCGGGCTGACCACGCACAGCGAACAGCCGCTGCCGCTCCTCGACGCCCTCGAGCTTGCGCTGGCCGCGGTCCTCAAACGTGACGCCGGCCGAAGTCCGTGCCCCTGCCGGCGGGCGAATGCCGCTTCTACTGTGACGTGCCCGGGCACGGAGATATGGAGGGAGTGCTGGAGGTTTCTTAGGGGCTTGCTGCGCTATGAGGCCGGCACGCTTCGCCCTTCGTTAACAGGAGCCACGGCCAACAGAGGCTTACTTTGGCCTTAGTACCTGGAGACGTTCAGCTCCTGCATCTTGCCCTCTACCAGGTATACCACCCTCTCGCAGATGTTGGTCACGCGGTCAGCGATGCGCTCCAGGTTGTGGGCCACCCACGTGAGATGGGTGGCCCGTTCTATAGTCCGCGGGTCTTGGAGCATGTACGTAACAAGCTCCCGGTACACCTGATCGTAGAGGGCATCCACCTCGTCGTCCCGGCCACAGACAGCCCGGGCGAGCTCCGTGTCACGGCGTTTGAATGCCTCCAGGCTATCGGTCAGCATGCGCGTAGCGATCTGTGCCATGCGCGGGATGTCGATATAGGGCTTTAGAGGCGGCTGGTCGGCTAACATTATTGCGATCTTCGCTATCCCTTCCGCATGGTCCCCCATGCGCTCCAAATCCACGATGATGTGGAGGACGGCGACGACGGTGCGCAGGTCCCCCGCCAGCGGTTGCTGGGTGGCGATGAGTTCGAGGCAGCTTTCCTCGATCTCGTAGCGTTTCTGGTTGATTTTCGCGTCGTCAGCGATTATCTGGCGTGCGAGCTCGGCGTCGCGGTTCTTGAGGGCATCGATGCCCCGCTGGATAGCGCTCTCTACCATGGCAGCCAAGATCAGCATCTCTTCCTGGATCTCGGCGAGCTGACGTTCGAAGGCCGTACGGGTCATGGGCACTTCCTCTTCTAGCCGAAGCGGCCGGTAATGTAGTCCTCGGTGCGCTTGTCCCTGGGGTTGGTGAATACCTCCCCCGTCGGTCCGAATTCGATAAGTTCGCCGGCGCGGTCCTCCGCCATCATCATCATCGCGGTGAAGTCTGCCACACGGGCGGCCTGCTGCATGTTGTGGGTCACTATGACGATGGCGTAGTTCTCTGCCAAATCTCGCATCAGGTCTTCGATCTTGAGGGTGGCCACGGGATCGAGGGCGCTACAGGGCTCATCCATAAGGATAACCTCGGGCTCGACGGCCAGGGCGCGGGCGATGCAGAGCCGCTGCTGCTGCCCACCGGAGAGGGTTAGGGCGTTCTTGTGGAGCTTGTCCTTCACCTCGTCCCAGAGGGCGGCCTGGCGCAGGGCCCTCTCCACGATCTCGTCCAGCCGCCCTACGTAGCCGTTAATCCGAGCTCCGAAGGCGACGTTCTCATAGACTGACTTGGGGAAGGGGTTAGGCTTCTGGAAGACCATGCCAATGCGACGGCGAACCTCCACCGGGTCCACCCCTCTGGCGTAGATGTTATCGCCGTGGAAAAAGACGTCCCCCTGGACCCGAAAGCCGGGGATCAGATCGTTCATTCGATTGAGGCAGCGGATAAGGGTGCTCTTGCCGCAGCCCGAGGGGCCTATGATGGCTGTGATGCGGCGCCCGAACACCCCCAGGGACACATTTCGCAGCGCCTGGAAATCGCCGTACCAAACGTTGAGGTTCCGCGTCTCTAGCACGATATCTCCGCGCGGGTCGGCGGCGCTGCCTCTGCCGCTGCTTTCGCCCGGCTGGGCCACGTATCTTTCTCTCACAATTTCGTCGAGCTGCTGATAAGCCATTATTATCACCCCCGCAGGCGACCTTGAAAACGTTGACGGAGGATTATGGCCAGTCCGTTCATGGTCAACAGTACGACCAAGAGGACGATGATGCCAGCGGCGGCGTTCTGGTGGAAGCTCGCCTGAGGCCGAGATGCCCAGTTGAAGATCTGGATGGGCAGCACCGTGAAGCGATCGAATGGGCTATCCGGTGTAAATGGCACGAAGAGCAGGGCGCCGATCATGATGAGGGGGGCGGTCTCACCGATGGCTCGTGAGAGGGCAAGGATGATGCCCGTGAGGATTCCGGGCAGGGCCATCGGCAACACTTGTCGCGAGATCACCTGCCATCTGGAAGCGCCGACGGCGTAAGCGGCCTCCCGGATGGAGTTGGGCACGGCACGGAGCGCTTCCCGCCCGGCGATGATGATCATGGGCAGGATCAGCAGGGCCATCGTTAGAGAGCCGGCGATGACGCTTCGTCCCAAGTCCATCGCCCGGACGAATAAGGTTAGGCCAAGGATGCCGTAAACAATGGATGGAACGCCGGCCAGGTTGGCGATGTTCGTCTCGATGACCCGGCTGAGCCAGTTGCGGGGCGCGTACTCCTCCAGGTATATGGCCGCTCCGACCCCGATGGGTACGGCAAAGAGGGCTGTGAAACCCATCATCCAAACGGTGCCGTAAAGCGCCGCTTTGATGCCGGCCTCCTCTGGCTTGCGTGATGGAAAGCTGTTCAGGAAGTCCCAGCCGAGCCGGCCGATGCCCTCGTGCGTGACGTTCATCAAGAGTACTCCCAACGTGATGAGAGTGATGGCCGTGGCAAGGAGGCTGAGCGCGACAAATCCGGCCCCCACCGCCTTACGGGCGAAGAGTCTCCGCCGAAACCCTGCAGTGGCCACAGTCATTCGTACACCTCCCGGAAGCGGTGCAGCAGGTACTGGCTAAGTATGTTCATCCCCAAGGTCATTACGAAGAGGGTCATGCCTACCGCGAAGATAGTGCGGAACTCCAGGCTCCCCTGGGGCGTGTCGCCGAGGCTAACTTGCACGATGTAGGCCGTCATAGTCTGGACGCTGTCCAAGGGGTTCCAGGTTAGGTTGGGCGTGGCCCCCGCTGCCAGCGTGACGATCATGGTTTCCCCTATCGCCCGCGAGATGGCCAGGATAAACGAGGCCACGATCCCCGAAAGCGCCGCCGGTACAACGACCTTTCGCGCCACCTCGAAGCGGGTGGCGCCGAGGGCGTAGGCTCCCTCTCGCAGGTTGTGGGGGACAGCGCTCATGGCGTCCTCCGTGAGCGAAGAGACCAGCGGGATGATCATGATGCCCACCGCTATGGAGGCGCTGGCGGCGTTGAACAACTTCGTCCCGGGGAAGATAGCCTGAACGATTTCTGGTGAGACAAAGGTGAGGGCGAAGAAGCCCAGGACCACTGTGGGGATGCCGGCAAGAATCTCTAGCAGCGGCTTCAAGATGCCCCGTGCCCATCCCGGAGCGTACTCGCTAAGGAAGATAGCAGTCATCAGGCCCACGGGCAGGGCGATGACCGTGGCCCCGAGGGCGACCAGCATCGTGCCAGCAAGCAAAGGCAGGATGCCGAAGTGTTGGGGCTGGAACAGGGGCGTCCACTTGGTGTCCGTGAGGTAATCGATTATCGAAACCTCCCGAAAGAAGCCGATGGTCTCTTCCAGGAGGACGAAGATGATGGCTGCAGTCGTGAAAACGGAGACCATGGCGCACAAGAAGAGAAGGCCGTGGATCACGGCCTCTTGTCCTCGGCGCACTTGCTGACCTAGTGGCCGCCTTGGCCGTATCCGTGAGGCCGGCCCTGAAGCTTCGGTAGTGTTGGCGCTCATTGTCGGTGATTCCTCCTTCACGCTCCCGGCTGGCCATGCGGGTGAGGCGAGGTACGTGAGGACACGCAACACGTCGAAGTCACAGACATGTCTAAGGGATCTTCGCTAACCCTTGCTGGTAGGCGCTATCCGGCGCCTCTACATACCCGACTTCATCCACTAGCGCCCTGCCATCGGTGAGGTAGAAGCGCATGAACGCGGCGACCTCCGGCCGTTGCAGGGCGTCGGCGCGCACGTATACGTAGAGCGGCCGGGCCAGGGGCTTGTAAGTGCCGTCGAGAATCGTTTCGCGAGACGGCAGTACGCACCCATCCCCGCCGTCGACGGCCACGAGCTTCAGTTTGTCCGCGTTCTCTTCGTAGTAAGCGAAGCCAAAGTAACCCAGGGCATCGACGTCGCCGGAGACGCCCTGCACCAAAACGTTATCGTCCTCGCTGGCCGCATAATCGGGCCGGCTAGCGCCCTCTTTGCCCACGATGGCACCGGTGAAGTAGTCGAAGGTGCCGGAGTCCGTGCCCGGCCCGTAAAGCGATATGGGCCTATCGGGCCACTGGGGCCGCACGTCGCTCCACTTACGTACGCTGCTTCCCGGTTCCCAGATGCGCTTCAGCTCCTCCACGGTCAGGCACTCCACGAAGTCGTTATCGGGATGCACCAGGACGGAGAGCCCATCGAAGGCCACGTGGAATTCCACGGGCTCAATGCCATTAGCGGCGCATGCCTGCTTCTCCTTTTGCTCGATGGCGCGTGAGGCGTTGCTGAAGTCGGTTTCGCCGTTGCAGAACTTTTTGAATCCACCGCCGGTCCCCGAAATGCCAACGACAACATCCACCCCGGGTTGTACCTTGCGGAACTCCTCGGCTACGGCTTCGCTGATGGGGAAGACGGTACTGGACCCGTCGCCTTGGATGACCCCGGAGAGCTGACCGCCAGTGGCTGCGGACCCGTCAGGGCCGCCCCCTCCGCCGCCGCAAGAGGATAACAAGAAGGCCGCGAGAACCGCGGCCGATATCCCCAGGGCGATTGTTAGCACTCTGCGCGAGGGTTTCGCGCAGCCGATCCAGCTTATCGGATGCATCCTACTTGACCTCCTCTTCTTCTTCTTTGCTTCTTCTACCTCTTGCCAAGGTAGCGCCCATGGTTTAACGCGCTGTTAACGGTTATTTAACGAGGGGTAAAAAGCTTCGGGTGCCCGCTTCGAGTGACGTCAGACGGACGGAGGAAGGCCAGAAGGGGACTAACGCACGAGGGGCAGAGAGGCAACCGGGATGGAAAAAGTAAAAGTGGAGCCAAGGCCGAGCTGGCTCTCGACTCTGACCCTGCCGCCATGGGCCTCGACCGTGTGTTTGACGATGGCCAGGCCCAAGCCCGTACCGGACCCGCCCCGGGCCCGGTCGCCCTTATAGAAGCGTTCGAAGATGCGGGGCAGCTCCTCTGGTGGGATGCCGACCCCGGTGTCGGCCACCTGGACGCTGATCGCCCCGGCGACGAGGGTGGCGGACACGCGGATCGAACCTCCGCTGGGCGTGAACTTGATGGCGTTGTGTATTAGGTTGGCGGCGGCTCTCGCCAGGCGGTCAGCGTCGCCGATGATGGGAGGCAGATTCGGGGCCACCTCCAGGGTTAAAGCGAGACCCTTCCTCTCTGCCTGTGGCCTCAGCCGCTCTACGGCGCCGGCCAAGACCTGCTCCACGTCCACGGGTAGTTGAGCCAAGGGCACTTCGCCCGACTCGATGCGGGAAAGTTCCAGCAGCTCTTCCACCATCTGAGCCAAGCGGTCAACCTCGGCGTCCGCCCGCGAGAGAAACTCCTGCGCTACCCGTCGGTCTTCCAAAGCGCCCCCTTGCAGCGTCTCGATGACCGACTTGATAGACGCAAGGGGGGTACGGAGCTCGTGGGAAACGTTGGCTACGAAGTCGCGCCGAACCTGTTCTACACGTTTGACGTCGCTCAGGTCGTGGAGGACGACCAGGGCAGTCCATTCGCCCCCGCCGATAAGGGGGCTGGTGATGACCTGAAGGTGCTGGCGGTTCGGTCGTTCGACGAGGCAGACCTCTCGCCGGCCGTCCTCACGGCTGGCGCGAAGCCCATCCATCACCTGCTCGTTGGGCATAACCCAAGCAAAGGGATTTCCCACTAGCTCTTCGTGCGAGCGCCCGAAAAGGCGCTCGGCTGCGATATTGGCGAAGGTGATACGCCCCTCCGCGTCCACTGCGACTATGGCGTCAACGCTGCTGTTGAGAGCAGCGAGCAACCGGTTGCGTTCCTGGGACGCCGCAGCTACGAGGTCTTCGAGACCTTGGGCCATCTGGTTGAAGGCGTCCGTGAGTTCCTTTGCCGGCGAACCAGGGTTCCTGTCCAGTCGCTGGCTGAGGTCTCCCTCCGCTATGCTGCGCGCCGCCCGTATTAGCTTGCGGAGCGGCCACACGGTCGCAAGGGTGAGGGAGCCGTTGACCGCGAGGGCTGTCCCCAGGCTGATGGTGACGATAGCGAAGCCGCGGCGATCCATCTCGCCCGCCAGGGTAAGGATTGCCCCTAGGCCCACGAAGAGCAGTAGGTGAGCGATGAACAAGCGGACCAAAAGCCTGCCTACCATCTCTAGCCGTCGAAACGATACCCCGTACCGCGGACGGTGATGAGGCGCGAGGGCTTGCTGGGGTTATCCTCGATCTTCTGGCGTAACCAGCTCACGTGTACATCGACGGTGCGCGTGTCGCCAGCGAAGTCGTATCCCCACACCTGATCCAGGAGCTGCTGACGGGTGAAGGCGCGGCCACGGTTGCGTAGGAAGAACGCTAATAGATCGAACTCCTTGGGCTTGAGGGTTAGTGCCTGGCCGCGAAGGGAGGCCTCTCGCCGCCGCAAATCTACTATCAGGTCCGCCGCGGTAATAACGTCAGCCTCGACCCCGGCCGAGATCTCGGCGCGGCGAAGCAACGCACGCACCCGGGCCATGAGCTCACGCATGCTGAAGGGTTTGGTGACGTAGTCGTCAGCGCCAAGCTCCAGCCCCACCACCTTGTCCGTCTCTTCGCCCTTTGCGGTGAGCATCAGGATGGGCACCGCTGTCTCCCGACGAAGGATGCGGCAGATCTCGAGGCCGTCCAGCCCTGGAAGCATGAGGTCGAGGAGAATGACGTCTGGCTGGCCGGTGCGTGCCTGAGATAACGCCGCTTCCCCGTTGGAGGCAGTCATAACGCGGTAGCCCTCGCGCTCGAGGTTGTACTTGAGGGTGGCTACCAGCGTGGGCTCATCGTCGACGACGAGGATCTTCTTAACCAAGTCCTGCACCCATTATATGGCATGATATGCGGGAGTGGCGCCTGGTGGGCGTGCCATCGGTATGGCAAGCAGAAGCCCAAAAAATTGCAGCGCACATAATGCCCCGCCCTCAAGTGGGGATGCTACGTTCCCCGAGCGCGGGACTGGGGCCGGGGCCATCGCTGCCCGAACGCCCGAACACGGATGGGCGAGGACTTCGCCGAGGGCCCACGCAGGAGCCGCCGCCGTGCGGCCAAGCGGAAGCCGGCGCGGAGTTACAAGGACACCCGTAGTCGCAGCTGCAGGATTGGAGGATCGTCCCCTTCATGCTCCATTGGTCATGGTCCCGCCCCCTTTTCGATGGTGGCGAACTCTATCCCTAATACTTGGCGTTATCAAGGGGGCTTACGGGGATGCGGGAAAACGGCCCGAGTTGCGTCGCAACAAGAGTGTCCGGTATCGCTGTATCACCGCGGCCGGCCACGCGCACTGCTTCGAGGGCCATCTAGCCACGCCGACGATTTCGCTTTCGGGGCCCTTGGGGGCTCTTGCACGGGAGCCATATGCCAGGTCGTCGTAGACCGTAGGCGGAGAACGGCCGGCCGCTTGTGCTGGTGGCTAAACGCGGATGCAGGCCACCCAGTGCTGGCGGTCAGCGGTGCCGACGTTGCGCCACTCTGGCACCGCCTTCTTGCAGTCCTCGATGACCAGAGGGCAGCGAGTGTGGAAGACGCACCCGCTCGGCGGGTGTAGGGGGCTGGGCACGTCCCCCGTCAGGATGATCCGCTCACGCTTGGCTTCCACCGCCGGGTCCGGGATCGGGACGGCCGAAAGCAGCGCCTTCGTGTACGGGTGCAACGGGTTTTCGTACAGCTCTTGCCGGTCCGCCAGCTCCATCAGGTGCCCCAGATACATTACGGCCACCCGGTCGCTGATATGCCGCACCACCGACAGGTCGTGGGCGATGAACAGATACGTCAGCCCAAACTCCGCCTGTAGGTCCTCCATGAGGTTGATGATCTGGGCTTGGATGGACACGTCCAGGGCCGAGACTGGCTCATCGGCCACGATGAAGGCCGGGTTCACCGCTAGCGCCCGAGCTATGCCGATGCGCTGCCGTTGGCCGCCCGAGAACTCGTGGGGGTAGCGGTTGGCGTAGTAGGGGTTCAGCCCCACCACTCGCATCAGCTCCTGCACCCTCTCCTGGCGCTCCTTGCGGTTCTTGGCCAAACCGTGGATCACCAGTGGCTCGGCGATGATGTTCCCAACGGTCATCCGCGGGTTCAGCGACGCATAGGGGTCTTGGAAGATCATCTGCATGTGCCGGCGCATCCGGCGCAACTCCCCCGCTTTGAGGGTCGTCAGGTCTTTGCCATCGAAGATGATGGAGCCGGCCGTTGGCTTGTATAGAAGGAGGATGAGACGCCCGAGGGTGGTCTTGCCGCAACCGGACTCCCCGACGAGGCCCAGGGTCTCGCCCCGGTAGATGTCGAAGGATACGTCGTCGACTGCTTTTACGTCTGCTACCCGCCGCTGAAAGATAATCCCCGCGGTAACCGGGAAGTACATCTTCAGGTTTCGTACCTGCACTATCTCCCGCCTGGCCGGGCTGGAGGCGGGGGTTTGCGAGACCTGTTCTGTCGTCATGGGCCTTCTCCTAAGACCCGCTGGCGCCGTTGGAGGTGGCCTTGGCCACGCGCTCCCACTCCCAGCAGGCGGCGGTATGGGCATCTCCCACGCTGACCAGCGGCGGGTTCTCCTCTTTGCAGCGATCCACGGCAAAGCGGCACCGGGGCCGGAACGGGCAGCCGGGCCCCATGTGGATGAGGTCTGGCGGCATGCCCTCGATGGGGTCCAGCTTGGCCTTCCGGGCCTCGTCCAACCTGGGCACGGACCTCAGCAGGCCGAGAGTATACGGGTGTCTCGGCCGGTGGTACAGCTCGAGGGCCGAAGCCGACTCGACGACCTTCCCGGCGTACATGACGTTCACACGGTCGGCGTAACGGGCCACGACGCCCAAGTTGTGGGTGATGATGATGACGGCTGTACCCAGCTCCCGGGTGAGGCGCGCCAGAAGCTCCAAGATCTGGGCCTGGATGGTGACATCGAGGGCTGTTGTCGGCTCGTCCGCTAGGAGGAGCTTTGGGTTGCACGATAGCGCCATGGCGATCATCACGCGCTGGCGCATGCCGCCCGAGAACTGGTGCGGGTAATCGTTGATGCGCTGCTTGGCCTCCGGGATGCCGACCATTTCCAGTAGTTCGATGGCGCGCTGGGTAGCGGACCGCCGGTCCATCTTCAGGTGGAGTTCTAGCGTCTCCGTCAACTGGCGCCCGATGGTCAGGACCGGGTTCAAGGAGGTCATGGGCTCCTGGAAGATCATGGCGATCTTGTTGCCGCGGATGTGGCGCACTTCCTCCTCGTCCATCTTCAAGATGTCTTCGCCCTCGAAGATGACCTCGCCCTCGACGATCTTCCCCGGCGGATTGGGGATCAGACGCAGGATGGAGAGGGCACTTACGGTCTTGCCGCAACCCGATTCGCCTACCAGCCCCAGGATCTCTCCTTTCTGGACATCGTAGGACACACCGTTGACGGCGTTGACGACCCCCTCCTCCGTAAAGAATAGCGTCCTGAGATTGCGCACCTGTAGGAGTGGTTCAGTCAATGCACCCTCCTTGCGAGCCGACCCCGCCCCCGTCGTTGCCATAGGCTTCTTGCTTGGTGGGGAAGGAGGGACTCGAACCCTCACGCCCGAAGGCACGTGATCCTAAGTCACGCTCGTCTACCAGTTCCGACACTTCCCCAGGTTGGTGGGCCGCCCAGGACTCGAACCTGGAACCCGCTGATTAAGAGTCAGCTGCTCTGCCAGTTGAGCTAGCGGCCCGCTGATTAAACTCCGTTTGGCTAGGTTCGCGAAGTATATCACGAGCCGATTTCACGGAGCAACCGGGCCCGGCTGCCGCTAACTGCCGGCTGCCCTCGACTCTATTCTCGCCTACGTGCGGCGCCTCGATCAATATGGGTAACACGGATCGGCAGGCCGCCGAGCTCCCAACAAGTATTGTGCCGTCAGGACGGCTGCAATAGAATGTCCGCACATTTCTTGTCGATAGGACGCTGATGCGAAACCTCTGGCTGGCCGCCCTGGCTCTTAGCGCGGCGCTGCTCGTGTTTAGCCAACCCCCTGCCATCAGCAGAGAGCTGCTCCAGAATGGCGGCTTCGAGTCTGGAACGGACGGGTGGTCGGTCGTTGCGGGGGAGCTGGCGCCCGTCACTTCGCCGTTGCATGGAGGGGCGGGAGCCGCCCGTTACTCCGGCAGCGGCACCCCTTCGACCCAGGAGCTCTTCCAGTGGGTTACCGTCCAGCCAGGCTCGACATATGAATTCGGCGGCTGGGTGCTACTTGATGATCCCGACGTTCAGCAGGTGTACCTGCGTATCGTGTGGTTCGATGAGCATGCCACCAACATTAGCGCGCACGATTCCTTGGCGCCCTTGATTGGGGCGAGTCCGACGTACCGTTTCCTGACCACGGGCCCCATCGAGTCGCCGGCATCGGCGGCGATGGCCCGCGCCGGCGTGCGGGTCCTGACCAACGGAGATTTCACCATATACCTGGACGACATCTCGATGGAAGAAACCGCGGCCACTCCGTCGCCTCTGCCTACGCCAAGCCCCACCCTCGTGGCAGCCACGCCGTCCCCGACCAGCATTCCTACGCCCATGCCCACGCTCATGCCTACGGCCGCGCCCACGCCTGCGCCTACGCCCACACCCACGCCCACGCCTGCGCCTACGCCGTCGCCGACTCCAGTTGTAACGCCCGCTGTCACTGTCCCATCGACGGTGGCGCCAACGCCGGCCCTG
>DAOUAG010000255.1:0-4096 GCA_034433815.1 Dehalococcoidia bacterium
GGGGCCAGGGCAATGGCCTCTTCTAGAGACACCCGCCAGCGCTCGAATGGCTGTTCCGGGAGGCCGTAGATGAGGTCCAGGCTCACGTTGCCGAAGCCCGCATCCCGAGCGTCCCAGAAGGCCTGGCGGGCCTCCGCCGCCGTGTGGAGGCGATCCAGCGACTCCAGTTCGTCGTTGAAGAACGACTGGACGCCTAGAGAGAGCCTGTTCACGCCAGCCTCCACCAGGCCGCGCAGGTAGCGCCGATCGACGGTGCCCGGATTAGCCTCCAGCGACACCTCCGCCCCCGGTACGACGCTAAAGGAATCCTGGATGGCGCCCATTATGCGCTCGAGCTGCTCCAGACGGAGAAGGCTAGGGGTGCCGCCGCCAAAGTAGACGGTCTCTACCGTCCAGTCCCGGCGCGTGACGCCGCCCCAGAGGCGTATCTCCGCCAGTAGCGCCTCCACGAAGGGCGGAATCAACTCCTCCATACCAGCGTAGGAGTTGAAATCGCAGTACCTGCACTTAAGAGCGCAGAAGGGCACGTGCAGGTACAGGGCCAGGCGCCTGGTAGGTTCCCTCACAAGGGAATCGTATCAGGTTATTGCGGGCCCGCGTAGGGACGCAGGCGCACGACAGCGGGTTACTGGGACGCCTCCAGGGGCACCGGCCGCCTGGGGACGAACCGGCGCCAGAGGCGGGCCAGGTCGCCGTCCTCCCACGCCACCAAGATCTGGGCAGCTATGAAGATGGAGCTGTAAGTGCCGGAGATGATCCCCAGCAACAGCACCAAGAGCAGCGCATCGATGGAACCCGCGCCCATCAGAAGCAGTGCTATGACGGTCAGGAGCACCGTGAACGATGTGTTGATGGAGCGCGCCACCGTCTCCGTCAAGCTGGCGTTCACCACCTCGTCGAAGGGCACGCCCCGGTAGTGCGATACGTTCTCCCGTATGCGGTCGAACACCACGATGGTATCGTGCACAGAGAAGCCCACCACCGTCAGCAGGCCGGTGATGAACATGCTGTTGATCTCAGTGCCGAACAGCTTCCCGAAAAGCGAGAAGGCGCCCAGGATGAAGAGGGCATCGTGCAGCGCCGCCACCACGGCCGCTATCCCAAAGCGGTAGGACTTCGGCACGTTGCGGAACGACCACGAGATGTAAAGCAAGATGGCGATGGCGGCCACGCCTATGGCCAGAGTGGCCTGACGCCCGATCTCTCTAGAGACGATCTCCGACACCTGGTTGAAGTTGGTGACCTTCAGCGCCCCCAGCTTCTCCAGCCCAGCGACTACCTGATCGCGCTCCGACGGCGGCGGCGGGCCCACCGGAGGCCCCGCGGCCCCCTGGAGGGCCGCTGTGCGGATGAGGAACTCGCCGTCGCCTGTTTTCTGCACCCGGGACTCTCCGTGCCCAACGTCCGCCAGCGCCTGCTTCACCTGGCTGGCGGTCACGCTGGTGTCCTCGTACTGGATGGTGAATGTGGCTCCGCTGCTGAACTCGATCCCTGCCTTGAGGGAAGGCGGGACGAGCAGGGATATGATCCCCGGAACCAGGACAGCAGCGGAAAGCAAGAAGTAGAAGCCACGGCGTTTCACAAAATCGAACACAATGGCCCCGCCCGTGACCTTCTTCGCGACCTGGCCGAAGCGCAGGTCCGGCGCGAAGAGCCAGAGGTTGCGGGCCACCGGCGTGCCCACCAACAGGCGCAGCAGCGTCCGCGTAACGATGATGGCCGAGAACATGCTGACCAGGACGCCGATCCCCAGCGTTAGAGCGAAACCCTTCACCAGCGTCGCCGCGAACTGATCGCCAAACCACCAGAGGATGCCGCAGGTGATCAGCGTCGATATGTTGCTATCCCGGATGGAAGACCAGGCCCGGTCAAAGCCGTGCTCGATGGCTTGGGCCAAGGCGCGACCCGCCCGTAACTCCTCTTTCATCCGCTCGAAAACCAGGACGTTGGCGTCCACTGCCATACCGACGGAAAGGACGAACCCGGCGATGCCGGCCAGGGTGATGGTGACGGGAATCGTCTTGAAGAGGAGCATGACGGTGGAGATGTAGGTCACCAGGGCCAGGGAGGCCAGCAGGCCCGGGAGGCGGTAGTAGAGAACCATGAAGGCCATTACCGCCAAAATGCCGATCATTCCAGCCTGGACGCCGCGCACCAGGGTGATATCACCCAGGGTGGCCTCCACCTCCTTCTGGGCGATGGGCCGCAACGGCACCGGCATGGCCCCGGAGTTCAGAAGCTTCTCCAACGTCTTCGCCTCGTCCAGGGTCAGCCCGCGAATGATGGTATTGCCGCCGGTGATGGCCTGCTGGACGGTAGGGGCAGCGATGAGCTCACCGTCGAGGAAGATGCCCAACGGCTTCCCCACCAGCCTTCCTGTGATCTGCTCGAAAAGCAGAGACCCTTCGCTAGTGAACTCGATGGTGACCACCGGTTGAGGTACCACGTCGGCCTTGGCCCCGTTGGGCTTGATGAACGCGCCCGTCAAGCGCCGGGTTTGGCCACTGCTATCCTTGGCTAACGCTGGGGTCCAGACGACCGTCCCCGTCTCGCCGGCGCTCCCGAGACATTGGGCCTCCTTGGCGCCCGTCTCGCTCGTACCCTCGGTGATCCCCTGGGTCGACACAAAGAACTCGTTGCCGTCCGGCGTCAGGCACTTGATCTGGCCCTGGTCGTTGAACACCGGCTCTTGGAACTCCAGACGAGCAGGCCTGATGAGCTGAAGGGCCTTCTCCGGCGAGACGCCCGGAATCTGCACCGCTAAACGGTTCTGCCCCTCCCGGGTCACCTCGCTCTCAGAGACGCCGAAAGCGTTCACCCGCCGCTCGATGATGTCCTTCACGCCGTCCAACGCCTTGTCGGGGCTGACGTCCGAGGGCAGCGAAGAGAGGTCGGCCTCCGTCAGCACGTAGGCGCCGCCCTGAAGGTCGAGCCCCAAGCGCATCGCCTTGTGCTCCCAGAAGAACGTACGGCGGGGCCAGTCGACGAAGTCCGGAAGGTACTTCTTGGGCCAGCCCGGCCACACCGCGATGAAAGCGAACAGGGTGAAGACGGTTATAACGGCCATGATGGCCAGATTGAGGCGGCTCCGCATCTAAGCTATCCTCTTACTTCCTTGACAACCCCAGCTTCGCGCGCTTCGGCGGAGCGGTCGGGGCTCGTGCTCTCTTCCCGAGCCTCGGTGAGCCGCTGGGCGATGGCCGACGCCACAGCCCGAACCTCGGCACCGCCCAGGTCCAGGACCAGTTCGGTAGGCCCGCTCTCTTCGGGCACGCGAATCTCTTTAATGGTGGCTATGAAACCTGCCTGGGTCAGCACCCTGTCCCCCACCCGCAGGCTGGCCAGTTCCTCGCGCTGCTTCTTCCGGTGCTGCTGGACGGGCCGAAGAAAGGCCAGATAGAAGAGAACCGCGATGGCCGCAGGGTAGGCCAACGCCAGGACCCATATGCCTCCCATGGTTTTTCCAGGTTACCGGATTCTCTCGTTAAGCGCACCGTCTGCCTGCTCAGCACGATTCAACTACAGAGAACAAGCCGCCAGGCGGATCGTTACGGCTCCCGGGTGGCCTTCTCGCCGGCCGCCGCCTCGGCGGCGACGCGTCGCGCTAGCGCCAGGGCCTCTTCCCGGGTCCTGATCTCGCCGGCAGCCTGGGCTTCGCGCACGGCTTCCAACAGTTGCCCTACCAGGGGCCCAGGCTGGAGCCCGAGGGCGCTCATCAGCTCATCGCCTCCCAATAGTTTGGGCGGCGACACCACATCCGCCTCCCGGAACCTCTTTTCGAGGATGTAGCTGGTCAGGGCCACGTGGCGGCGCCATCCAGCCTCGTTGCGTCTCGGCCCGACCGTGGCCAGGTGGTCCGCCAGGGAGAGAAACAGGGTCTCGATGCCAGCCTCGCCCGTATCGCGGAAGAACCGGTAGATCGCCCTGCGGGTAGGCGGCCCCTGCTGCGCCATTTGTACCGGCCGCAGGTGGTCCGCCACCATGGCCCGCACCATCGCCACCTCACGGGCCGAGAAACGTAGTCTGCGCAGGGCAGCCGCCGCCATATCTGCCCCCACGTGCTGATGTCCGAAAAAACGCATGCGCCCGGTCTCAT
>DAOUAG010000256.1:0-5306 GCA_034433815.1 Dehalococcoidia bacterium
GGGTTGGCCACGGACCCCAAGAAACGAAGGGAGTTTTCGAGGAGTCTTAAGTCGTACAGACAGCGAGACTAGAGGGCGACGGTGTGAGATGTTCAAGGGACTAGTGGGAAAGCCCGATGGAGCGTGGCTCGCCGCGGGGGTTGTCGCAGCAGCGCTTTTGGTGGGGGCCTTGTTCGTGCCCCTCTGGAGCATGGAGATGATCGCGCCTCAGTACCCCACCGGGCTGCGGATGTACGCCTACGGGAGCCACTTCGCGGACGATCCGGACACCTACTATGAGGACATCCGCGAGATCAACGGGCTGAACCACTACATCGGCATGAAGCCCATCAAAGAGGTCACGGAGATGGACCTCTTCGTCCCTGGCGTCCTCGCAACCGTCCTCGCCCTACTGGTCATCCCCTTCATCCACTGGAGGCGCAAGCTGTTCCGCGCCGTCCTGCTCGCCGGTGTCTGGTTCCTACCGTTGTTCTTCGTGGTTGATCTACAGTATTGGCTGTATCACTACGGCCACACGATGGACCCGGAGGCGGCCCTGAACACTGGCTCGTTTACTCCTAAGGTCTTCGGCGAGACCAAGGTCTGGAACTTCCACGCCAAGACGGGGTTCGAGCTGGGGTTTTGTCTGATGGTCGGCGCAGCGGTCGTCGTTACCCTCCTGCCCCCGGCCATCAACTGGCTCCGGCACCGGCGGGCCCGGGCGATGGCCGTACGCCAGGCCAGCCGCCAGGTCTGCGAAGTGGAGGGGAGCGTTGCCCATTGATCCGCCTTCTCCTTTTGGGTGTCCTCCTGGGGCTCGCGGCTCTGCCCGCTACCTGGTCGCGGGCCCAGGAGGTTGACCGGGGCTCCCTCCAGTCCCTTATCGATGCCGCCCCGGCTGGCTCCGATCTATACGTGCAAGGCGGCGTTTACCGAGAGAACGTACGCATCACCAAACCCCTCAGCCTTATCGGCTCCGGCTGGCCGGTCATCGACGGCGGGGAGGAAGGCGCCCCGCTGACCATTGCCGCGGCCGACGTCTCCGTCTCCGGCTTCGTCATCCGTAACAGCAGCCGTACCATCTCCCAGGAGCCAGCGGCGGTCAAGGCGGACGGAGTGGACCGCATCAAGCTCCGGGGGAACCGCATCGAGGACTCTCTCTACGGGATCCACATCACGGGGAGTAGCGGCAGCGTCATCGAGAACAACGTCATCGATCTGGGCCGGGACGTACCCGTCGAGCGCCGCGGCCACGCCATCTACCTGTGGCAGGTTAGCGATTCAGTGGTGCACGGCAACACCATCCGCTACGCGGCGGACGCCATCCATCTGGAGTTCTCCCAGGGGAACGGCATCGGCGAGAACACGGTCACCCACAGCCGTTACGCCCTGCACTTCATGTACTCGGACCGGAACACCATCCTGGGCAACCTCTTTCGCAATAACTTGGCTGGCGCTGTGCTCGTGTACTCCAACGAGTTGGTGATCAAAGACAACGACCTGTCGGAGAACAGGCGGGGCGCCACTGGCACCGGCATCCTTTTCAAGGATTGCAATAACGTCTCGTAGAGGGCAACCGGATAATCCGCAACAAGTACGGCATCACTGTAGATGGGACCCCGCAGGCGAGGGACGCATCGGCCGTCTTCATGCGCAACCTGTTTGCACTGAACGATACAGGTGTCGGCGCCATGTCCAACTCAGCCATCACCTTCGTGGAGAACGCCATGGTGGATAACACGGTGCAGGTGAGGGCGCTGGGCGGCGACCTGGCGTCCCAGGTCCACGGCGGCGCCCACGCTGGGATCGCGCAGCCGAATGCTGCACCGGCCGCCTTGGCAGACGCTGCCGTGTGGACGCTGGATGGGCGGGGGAACTACTGGAGCGACTATAATGGCTACGACGCCAACGGTGACGGTGTGGGCGATCGGCCCTACGAGCCCCAGCCACCCATGGCGGGAGCCCTGGGCCGTGACGAAACTCTGCGGCTATTCAACTTTACGTTGGCTCAGCAGGCCATCGATGTGGCGGCCAAGATGTTCCCGGTGTACCGCTACAAGCCCGTGATAGTGGATTCGGGCCCTCTCATGTCACCCCCAGGGCCAGCGCTCCCCAAGGGCGAGGGGGTCAACACTGGGCTGCTGGTGGTGAGCGCCCTCCTTACGCTACTGGCGCTGGCAGTGCTCCAGGCGGCTGCAGACGTTGACCTGGTCGGCGCGTTGCGGCGGATCTCCCCGGCTCGGCCCCGGCGGGCAGGAGGTTGAGGGCAGGAGCGGGAAGAGAAGCCGCCTAGATAGGGAAGACAGATGAGGGACTACAGCGGGCCAGTCCTCAAGATACAGGGGCTTACGAAGGATTACCAAGGCATCCGGGCCCTGGATGGGCTCGACTTGCAGCTGGAGGCAGGATCCGTAGTGGCGCTCCTGGGCGCCAACGGCGCCGGGAAGACTACGACCTTTAAGTGTGTCATGGGGGTGATCAGCTTCCAGGGCACGGTCGAGGTCCAAGGACTCTCTGTAGAACGCCACGGGCGCGAGGTGCGGCGGCGCATAGGGTATCTGCCGCAAACGCCGGTGTTCGGCGAAGGTGATACTTGCGCTGGGCTCTTGGAGTTCCTGGCCGACCTCAAGGGCGCCGGCCACAGCCGTATCGAACCCCTTCTTAAGCGCGCCGGCCTCTGGGATCAGCGGCAACAGAAGGTGGGCCACCTATCGGGAGGCATGAGACAACGTTTGGCGCTGGCGGCGGCCCTCTTGGCGGACCCTCCGCTGTTGCTCTTGGATGAACCGACAGCAAACCTCGACGCCGAGAGCCGGGAGCGCTTCCACGAGTTGGTGTTGGAGTTGCGCCGCGAGGGCAAGACAGTGGTGATCTCGACCCACTTCGTGGACGGGCTCGTGGAGGCGGCGGACCGGATCGTGGTGTTGCGCCAGGGCCGCGCTGTGTTGGACGTTCCCGCGGCCCAGGTCTCTGGTCGTAAACGCCGCTACGTGGTGGAACTGAACGGCACCGCTGAGACGGCCTTCTTGGAGGCCTTGTCGGGCATCGGCATCAGCCCCGAACGAGTGATCCCGGCCGCCAGCCGTTGGGAAGAGATTATGGGGACCGTTGGTGAACTGGCGTCGAGTGAAGAGGAGGGCGAGGCGTGAGAGCTGCCGGGGTGATCATGCGCCGCGAGGTCCGGGAGGCCCTGAGGAGCCGCTGGCTCTTCCTCTACGGCGGCCTCTTCACCCTGATGGCCTTGGGCTTGTCGTACGTTGGCCAGCGCAATCTTGGCGATTTGGGCTTCCAGAGCTTCAGCCGCACCACGGCGAGCCTCCTGAACCTGTGCCTTCTGTTGGCCCCGCTTATCGCCCTCTCCCTGGGCGCGGGAGCTATTGCTGGGGAACGCGACCGCGGCACGCTGGTCTATCTGCTAGCTCAGCCGCTCGAGCGCTGGGAGCTGGTGGTGGGCAAGTTCGCCGGGCTCTTCGTCTCCATCGCCTCCGCGACGGTGGCCGGCTTCGGCTTAGCGGGTGTGGTCATCGCCTTCTACGCCTCGGCGATGGACGCCGGCACCTACCTACTCCTCTTGGTGCTGGTGGTGGCGCTCATCGCCAGCATGACGGGCTTGGGCTTGCTGGCCTCGGTGGCCTCGCAGACGCGGGTGCAGGCCCTAGGCCTGGCGCTGGCGGTGTGGTTCGTGTCGGGGTTGTTCTTCGACCTCGTGCTTATAGGCGTCGTCTCGGGCAGCTCCTTCGGTGGAGGCGGGCTCTTGGTCGCGCTGCTCGCCAATCCCGTGGAGGTCGTGCGGGTGCTGGCGATAATCCATCTGGAGCCGGATCTGGAGGTGCTGGGGCCCTTCGGGGCCTTTGTGCTAGAGCGACTCGGGCAGTGGGGCGCCACGGCCGTATTGGCGTCGGCCCTCGCCGCCTGGGTAGTAGGTCCGCTGGGCGCCGCCGTCTGGGCCTTCAGGGGCAGCGAAGACTAAAGGGAGCTGGCACAGCTCACAAGCCCCATACCTAGCGGCTGCTAAAGTAAGGCAAAGCCCCACATCAAAAATATTGGGCTGCCCGACAGACGGCCGCCAGCCCCCTGGTCATACTCTAAGGCCAGAGCGCAGGGGGCAGCTCGCTGGCCGCTGCCCTACAGCAGAGTCGACGAGACCGAGCCTGGAGGTTCATATGACGACTAAGACCGAAGCCGGCTCTTGGGCTGACAAGTACCGGAACATGTGGAAATGGGACAAGGTGGTCTGGGGAAGCCACTCCGTGGACTGCTATCCCGGCGGCTGCCCGTTCCGCGTCTTCGTGCGTGACGGAAAGATCGTGCGGGAGGAGCAGTCGGGAACCTTCACCACCATACAGAAGGGCGTCCCAGACATGAACCCCATGGGCTGCCAAAAGGGCGCTTGCTGGTCCTACATCCACTACGCCCCGGAACGCGTGACCCAGCCGCTGAAGCGAGTGGGCGAACGGGGCGAGGGCAAGTTCAAGCCCGTAAGTTGGGACGAAGCCCTCACCGACATCGCTGATGCCATGTTGGACGCCATCAAGGAGCAGGGTCCGGAGTCCATCATCACCCTTATGACCCCGGAGGTCGGCGCCGTGCCCGCCCGCTCCTTCATCGGCGCCATCGGCTCCCCCCTGACCGACGGCAACGCCGAGTTCCAGGACTGGAGCCCCGGCTATTACATAACGTGGGGCAAGTTCAATCCCGTCGCCTCCATGGACGACTGGTTCCTGGCCGAGCTGACCCTCATCTGGCATTGCAACCCGGTCTACACCAACATCCAGTGGTTCCACTTCACGACGGAGTCCCGTTACAACGGTGGCGAGGTTATCACCATCGCCCCGGACTACAGCCCCTCCAGCATCCACTCCGACTACTACCTGCCGGCCCGCATCGGGACCGACGCGGCGCTGGCCTTGGGCATGTGCAAGGTGATCATCGATGAGGGGCTGCACCTTCGGCACAAGCGTTTCATACAGGAGCAGACGGACCTGCCGTTGTTGGTGCGCAAGGATACCGGGAAGTTCCTGCGCGGCAACGAGGTTAACCCCGGCGACCGCGAGGATCAGTTCTTCTGGTACGACGCCAAGTCTCACCAGAAAGTCCCTGCGCCTCGCGCCACCCTCGCCTTGGGCGATACGGATCCCGCCCTGGAAGGTACCTACAAGGCCCGGCTCGTCGATGGCTCAGAGGTGGAGGTGGAGCCGGTCTTTCAGCGGCTCGTGGATCACCTGAAAGGCTACGACCTCGAGACCGTCAGCAAGATCACCACCGTCCACCCGGACTTGATCCGCATGGTGGCCCGTAAGGCCGCCGTCAAGAAGACCAAGATTTTC
>DAOUAG010000257.1:0-4616 GCA_034433815.1 Dehalococcoidia bacterium
TCCTCCACCGTGCGCAACCTCGTCGCACTGCTGGGAGGTGACGTAGAATTGTTGAGGAAGCCTATCATAGCCTGCATCGGCCCGGTGACGGCGGAGACGGCCCGGGCCGAAGGACTGAGGGTAGACGTCGTGGCCGAGGAGCATACCATAGAGGGTCTGGTGTCGGCCCTTCGCAAGGAGCTCGGGGGGCAGAGATGACGACGGTGCGCACCTCGCCATTGTCCTTCCGCCGCTTCCGGCGTCTCAGGCGGTCAGAGGAGTTACGCGCCCTGGTGCGAGAAACGGCGCTATCGCCGGGCGATTTCGTCTACCCACTTTTCGTCACCCATGGCCAGGACGTACGCCGA
Source organism: Dehalococcoidia bacterium (assembly GCA_034433815.1). Classification (GTDB taxonomy): domain Bacteria; phylum Chloroflexota; class Dehalococcoidia; order SM23-28-2; family RBG-16-64-32; genus DAOUAG01. The sequence goes on from DAOUAG010000257.1 coordinate 348, forward strand.
GAGATCAGTGCCATGCCGGGGCAGTTCCAACTCTCGGTGGATCAACTGCCGAGGGAGGCGGAAGAGCTGCGTTCGCTGGGCATACCAGCCGTCATCCTGTTTGGCCTGCCGGCCACCAAGGACGAGCGCGGCTCTGAGGCATACGATCCTGACGGCATCGTGCAGAGGGCGGTGCGGACCCTGAAGCAGGCGGCGCCGCGTCTGGTAGTTATCACTGACGTTTGCCTGTGCGAGTACACGTCCCATGGCCACTGCGGCGTGGTGGCCGACGGCGAAGTGGACAACGACGCCACGCTTTCGCTGCTGGCGCAGACGGCCGTATCCCAGGCGCAGGCGGGCGCCGACATCGTGGCCCCGAGCGACATGATGGACGGCCGGGTGGCCTCCATCCGCGCCGCGCTGGACGACGCTGGCTTGAGTGGGGTGCCCATCATGTCTTACGCCGCCAAGCAGGCCTCCGCTTTCTACGGCCCCTTCCGGGTGGCTGCGGACTCCGCCCCTCAGTTCGGCGACCGCCGCTCCTACCAGATGGACCCCGCCAACTGGCGCGAGGCCCTCAGGGAGATCGAGGCGGACATCGAAGAGGGGGCGGACATCGTGATGGTCAAGCCAGCGCTGTCCAATCTCGACATAATCGCTCGGGCCAGGGAGGCCGTGCGCGTCCCCATAGCCGCCTACAATGTCAGCGGTGAGTACGCCATGGTGAAGGCGGCTGCGGCGGCGGGCTACCTGGACGAGCGCCTGGCTACGCTCGAGGTGCTGACGGCCATCCGGCGCGCTGGCGCCGATATCATCATCACCTACCACGCCAAGGAGGCGGCCCGCTGGCTGTGAGTGGATCGGCGGCTGCTGCGCCTGCACGGGCCGGGCGCAAGACGCCCGCGGCGGGGCCTCTCGGCGTGGAGGTTGTGGCCTTCGACGCCTACGGTACGCTAATCGACTTCACGGAGCCGCATTTCGTGGCCACCATGGCCGAGATCTGCGGCGACCAGGGGTTGGCGGCGGATGCAGGCCAACTCTGGCAGGCCTTCGTCCGAGCCTCGTACCACGTGCGCGCCGAGAACCACCGGCAGCCCGTCTACCGGCGCTACGATGAGGCGTGGGCCATGCAGTTCGGCATCGCTTTCCGGCGGCTGGGCCTTTCGGGCGACCCGGAGGCCGCGGCGGCCCACCTCAAGTCGCGGCTGGCGGGGGCGTCGGCCTTCGCTGAGGTGCCGGGGGTGCTGGATGCTCTCAGGCCCCACTACCGGCTGGCCCTTCTCTCCAACGCTGATGATGATTTCTTGATGGCCTGCCTGAAACGCAACGGGCTCCACTTCGACGATATCGTGACCTCCGAGCGGGCGCAGGCTATCAAGCCTGACCCAGCTATCTTCCACCACCTCACGCGCCGCCTGGGCGCTCCTCCAGAGCGGGTCCTTTACGCTGGCGACGGCCCCATCCCAGACGTGCTGGGCGCCGTCCGGGCTGGGCTCAGGGCAGCCTGGGTCAACCGCTTAGGTCTGCGCCGACCCAAAGGCGTGCCCCAGCCGGACCTCCGCGTGCGGTCGTTGAGGGAGCTCGCCGAACGGCTCGCGCCGGCGGTGGGGGAGCGGTCCCAGGGTTCTTGGACCTCGGCATGAAGTCCGGCGCCGGCCGCGAACGATCGCGGCAACTTTTTGCCAGGGCCCAGGCCGTAATGCCCGGCGGTGTCTCGAGCCCCGTGCGGGCCTACCGGGCGGTAGGCGGCGACCCGCCCGTAGTCGCCTACGGACGGGGGTCCCGGATATGGGACGTGGACGGCAACGAATATATAGATTACGTCTGCGCCTACGGTCCCCTGATCCTCGGTCACGCGCCGCCAGAGGTGGCCGACGCCGTGGCGGCCGCTGTGCGCCGCGGGACGGCCTATGGGGCGACCAGCGAGTTGGAGATCGAGCTGGCGGAGATGATCTGTGCAGCGATCCCGTCGGTCGAGATGGTGCGCTTCGTCAACTCCGGGACTGAGGCCACTATGTCCGCCCTTCGCCTGGCTCGCGCTTACACTGGCCGCAGCAAGGTGCTGAAGTTCGAGGGCGGCTACCACGGCCACGCCGATGGCCTGCTGGTTCAAGCCGGCTCCGGACAGGCCACCCTTAGCCTGCCCGACAGCCCAGGGGTCCCGGCCTCCTACGCAGCGGAGACCCTCGTGGCCCCCTACAACGGGCTGAACGTCGTCCGGCGGCTGTTCGAAGAGCATGGTGATGAGATCGCGGCCGTCATCGTGGAGCCGGTGGCCGGAAACATGGGCGTCGTGCCCCCGCTGCCCGGATTCCTTCAGGGGTTGCGGGAGCTCACGGCGCAGTACGGGGCGCTGCTCATTTTCGACGAGGTGATCACCGGTTTTCGGCTCTGTTACGGCGGGGCGCAGGAACTGTTCGGGGTCCGCCCTGACATCACCTGCCTGGGCAAGATCATCGGCGGCGGTCTGCCCGTGGGGGCCTACGGCGGCCGGCGCGAGGTCATGGAGCTGGTGGCGCCCCTCGGCCCGGTCTACCAGGCGGGCACCCTGTCGGGCAACCCGCTGGCCATGGCCGCGGGCATCGCTACCCTCCGGATGCTGCGCGACCCAGCCGTCTATCAGCGTTTAGAGGTGGCCTCCATCTACCTGGAGGATGGCCTGCGACGGGCGGCCGAGGAGGCCGAGGTGCCGGTGCGCATCAATCGCGTGGGGTCGATGCAGACGATGTTCTTTACTGCCTCGCCAGTTGCGGACTACGCCAGCGCCAAGGGAGCGGACGCGGAGCGTTACGCCGCCTATTTCCGGTCGATGTTGGCCAGCGGGGTATTCCTGGCGCCGTCCCAGTTCGAGGCGATGTTCCTCAGCCTGGCCCACACGGACGGGGACATAGAGGCGACCATCGACGCCGCCCGCGTCGCCCTGCGGGCCATGGCTTAGTTGTGGCGCAAGTGCCTTGCCGGACTTGTCGCCAGCGGGTATACTACTGGGCGACCTGCCGCCCTATTGCTCAGCTGTGTATGTAGGTAAGCGCTATGAAGATATCGGTGCTCCAGGAAAACCTCAACAAGGGCCTCTCCATCGTGGGAAGAGCTGTCCCCGTGCGCAGCACTCTCCCCCAAGCCTCTCACGTGCTTCTCGAGACTGATCAAGGCCGGCTGAAGCTGGTAGCCACGGATGCCGTCACCATCGCCGTGACTTGCTGGGTCGGCGCGCAGGTGGAAGAGGAAGGGTCCATCACCGTGCCGGCCCGGCTCCTGTCCGACTTCGTGGGCTCCCTCCCCAACGAGCGCATCGACCTGGAGGTGGCCGGCCGGGGCAAGCAGCTACACATCAGTTGCGCCCGGAACGAGGCCACCATGGCCGGCATGGATGCCTCGGACTTCCCGCCGGTGCCGCCGGTAGCCGACGGCCTGACCCTCCGCCTCGACCCGAAGGCGCTGCGCCGCGCCATCTCCCAGGTGCAATTCGCCGCTGCCAGCGACGAGACGCGGCCCGTCCTGACGGGGATCCACACCTTGGCTGAAGACCGGGTGCTGACGCTGGCCGCCGCCGATGGGTTCCGCCTGGCGGTGCACCGCCTGCCCTTAGACCAGGAGGTGGTTGAACGTGTGGAAGCCGTGATCCCTGCGCGGGCCATGCGCGAGCTGGAGCGGCTCATAGCGGACGAAGAGGGCATGTTGGAGATGGCGTTCAACGCGGCCCGTACGCAGGTGCTTTTCCGCATGAAAACCGTCGAGTTGGTGGCGACGCTGATCCAGGGTACCTTCCCCAACTACAGCCAGCTCATCCCGCAGTCGTACGCTACGAGGACGGTCATCGACATGCGGCAGTTCCTGCAGGAGATCCGTATCGCCGCCATCTTCGCCCGGGACGGCGCGGGCATCGTGCGCTTGCACATGGAGCCGGGGGAGGGCGGCGGCCTGGGCCGCATGACCATCTCGGCCCGGGCCGAGGAGATCGGCGAGCATCGGGGAGAGCTGGACGTGAAGGTGGAGGGAGAAGCGGCGAAGATCGCCTTCAACAGCCGCTATCTGCAAGACGTCTTACAGGCCCTGGACGATGCCGAGACCTTGGCCCTGGAGACCACGAGCCCCTCGAGCCCAGGCGTCATCCGCCCGGTCGATGGCGACGAGTACGTCCACGTCGTCATGCCCATGTTCGTCCAATGGTAGCTAAATCCTGAGGGATGGCCCCGGTCAGTTTCGCCCCTTCGCCGTCGACCACGACCCTGACCTGAAGGGCGCGCAGGGCAAGGCGCTTCTCTTCGAAGTCGAAGTCGTCCAGCCTCT
>DAOUAG010000258.1:0-12958 GCA_034433815.1 Dehalococcoidia bacterium
TCTCCACGTAGTTCAGGGGCTCGTCCCTAGCAGCGTTGATCTCCTCCGCCGTCAGATGCAGAAGCGGCTTGGTGGGGTCCTGGGGGTCCGGGATCTTGTTGATCTCGTCGAGGTGCTTGATCATCAGGTCCAGCACCTCCAACTGGCGGGCCTTCGCCCGCTCCCGGTTCTCGGGGATCGCCGGGGTGTAGAGCCCCGGAGCCTGGGGCAGGCCGGCCAAGAGGGCCGCCTCCGCCAGGGTCAGGTCCTTGGCGCCCTTCCCAAAATAGCGCACTGCCGCCGCCTGCGCGCCGTAGACATCCCCGTACGATATCTGGTTCAGGTACCACTCCAGGATCTGATTGTCGTCGTACTTCTGCTTCAGCTCTAAGGCGATGACCGTCTCTTTCAACTTTCGCTGGATCTTGCGATCGAAGCGTTCGCTGGGTTCGATGTAGATGTTGCGGGCCAACTGCTGGGTGATGGAGCTGCCGCCGCTGCCGGCCAAGAATCCCGGGCCGAAGGGTGTCAGGTTCTCCCAGGCGGCCCTCAAGAGGCCCCGGAAGTTCACACCCGGGTTGTGGTAGAAGCTGGCATCCTCGGTGGCGATGGTGGCTGCGATGAGGTAAGGGGAGATCTCCGTCAGTGGCTTGGGATCCTTCAGCCCTTCCAGCTCGTCCACAAACCGGTAAAGCTGTGTGCCTCCTGTGCGGTCGTACACGAAACTGCTGCCGATGGATTTGCCAGCGATCACCTCCTGGGCCGGCTTTACGTCCGCAGCATACGAGCGGTATACGACGAACCCGGCGACGGCAGTGGCTGCCAGCCCGAGGAGGCCCGCGAACAGCAAGAGTGTAAGGAGCGCGCTGAACCGCTGCCTCTGGGTCTTGCCTCGGTGCGACCTAGCCTCTCTGGCCCGTTTGCGGCGAAAGCGGTATACGGCGTCCAAGGTCAGTCCTTCACAAGTACAACGAAGTGGGAGAGCCCGAAGATTCGCAGGGGTGTGTTCTCGAAGGGGTACAAGGCCCAGCGCAGGAGACGCCCCAGCGTCCGCCGGCGCGCCGACACGTGATCGAACCCCGGGAAGACGTAAGTGTGGACGGCGGCCCTCAGGCCGGCCGCCCGGTACGCCCGCCGCAAGCGCCGCCACGTGTAGGCCCGCGCGTGGGGCACCAAGCGGTTACGGAAGACGTCCGGCAGGTAGTTCACCAAGGGCACGTTACCGAAGACGTAGCGGCGGCCTAGGAATATTCCGTGGGTCTCGAAGGGATAGAGCCGGTTCGGGCAGAAGATGACGATCTTGCCGCCGGGTGCCAGGACTCGGGCCGCCTCCTTTAGCGTCTGCCGGTCGTCCGTCACGTGCTCCAAGACCTCGTGCAAGAGCACCACATCGAAGGCGCCGTTAGCGAAGGGCAGGTGTTCGCCCACCGCCAGAGCGAGGTTCGGCACCTCCTCTCCGCCCTTGCGTACGTTTTCGGCGTCGATGTCCACGCCGTAGACGTGAGGCGTGAATTCGCGAAGTCGCCGGACGAAGGCCCCGACGCCACAGCCGAGATCCAGGATGCGCTTGCCCTCAAGATCGACGTGGCGCCGTAGGAGATCCAGCCGGCGCTCAAGGCCCCGGGTCCAAACCTGGCTAGGATGACCCAGCGTCGCCCGCTTATCGGTCGCCGCCGGGAGGTCGCCTTTGCTCACCGCCGGCCGGCCCTGCCCTTCATATCACCTTCGGCCTTCATCCTACTGTCACAACGTGCGCGCTGCTATAATGGTTGCTACCCATCTGGAGGAAGCAGGACATTGCCCCTCTCTCGCGAGCAAGTAAAACACATCGCCACCCTAGCCCGAGTGGGCCTTACTGAGGAAGACATCTCCCGGTTCTCGCACCAACTCTCGGAGATCCTAGAGTACTTCGAACGCCTCCGCCAGGTGGACACGGAGGGTGTCCCGCCTACGGCCCATACGCTACCCCTCCACAACGTGATGCGCGACGACGAGCCTGGTCCTCCATATCCCCGCAACGACATCCTGGCCAACGCGCCCCTGCCGGAAGGAGATTACTTCCGGGTGCGCGCCATTCTGGATGAATAGCCGGTATGCCTGAGCCCCTATACCGGCTGACGGTGTCGGAGGCCGCGGAGCTGCTGCGCCGGCGAGAAGTCTCGTCGGTTGAGCTGACCCGCATGACGTTCGACCGCATCCGGGAGGTCGACGGTGTGGTGCACGCCTACCTGACCCTCACGGAGGAGCTGGCCATGGAGCAGGCCCGCCGCGCCGACGAACGCATCGCTCGGGGCGAGGCTGGCCCCCTCACGGGCATCCCGGCAGGGATCAAGGACGTTATCTGCACCAAAGGCGTGCGCACCACCTGCGGCTCCCGCATGTTGGAGCCCTTCATCCCCCCGTACGACGCGCATGTCATCACGTTGCTAAACGAGGCCGGCTTCGTGATGACGGGAAAGCTGAACATGGACGAGTTCGCCATGGGTAGCAGCGGGGAGAACTCCGCCTTCGGCCCGACGCGCAACCCCTGGGCCCTCGACCGGGTCCCCGGGGGGTCCTCCTCGGGCTCCGCGGCGGCCGTTGCCGCTGGCATGGCCTTCTACGCCCTGGGGTCCGATACCGGAGGGTCCATCCGGCAGCCGGCAGCCCTATGCGGCGTCGTCGGCCTCAAGCCCACCTATGGGCGGGTCTCCCGATTCGGCTTGGTGGCCTTCGCCTCCTCCCTCGATCAGATAGGGCCCATCACCCGCTACGTGCGGGACGCCGCCATCGTGTACCAGGCCATCGCCGGCTACGACAGCCGGGACTCGACGTCGGCGCCCATGGACGTGCCTGACGTCCTTCCCCACCTGGAGCCCGATCTGAGAGGGCTCAGGGCGGGCGTGCCCCGCGAATACTTCGTAGAGGGCATGGATCCGGCCGTGCGCGAGGCCGTGATGAAAGCTATCGAACAGATGGCCTCCCTGGGAGCTGAGATCGACATGGAGGTCTCCTTGCCCTCCACTCCTCACGCCCTGGCCGTCTACTACATCATCGCCCCCTCGGAGGCTTCGGCCAATCTGGCCCGCTATGACGGCGTGAAGTACGGATACTCCTACCAGGAAGGGCGCTCCATGTGGGAGAACATGGAGAAGACCCGCCAGTTCGGCTTCGGAGATGAGGTCAAGCGCCGCATCATGCTGGGCACCTACGCCCTATCCGCCGGATACTACGACGCCTATTACCTGAAGGCGCAGAAGGTGCGCACCCTGATTCGACGCGAGTTCGAGGCCGCCTTTGAGACCCACGATATACTGCTGACGCCGGTTTCGCCTGTCCCGGCCTTTCGCTTGGGAGAGAAACTAGACGACCCCCTACAGATGTACCTGAGCGACGTCTGCACGATCCCCGTCAATATCGCCGGTCTTCCCGGCATCTCGGTGCCTTGCGGCTTCGCTCAGGCCCCGGACGGCGCCCGCTTGCCCATCGGCCTTCAGATCATCGGAAAGCCCTTCGACGAGGCGTCGCTCTTCCGGGCCGCTTACGCCTACGAGCAGGCCACCGACTGGCACAAGGAGTTCCCTCCTCTTTAGGGTCAGTGCCGCATCGCCGGCGGCAGGCGGCGGCTATGGCGGCCCATCAGCCTGAGAACCCAGCGGGGCCAAGGCAGTAGCAAGAGGAGCAACGCCCCTACAAGGCTGAGCGACTGCACCAGCACAACCGTCCAGTCACGGTAGAACTCGCGAAAGACGGACTCGAAGCTGGAGAAGGCCTGGTCAGTGGTCCAAACGTAGAAGGTGTCGGCGATGGCGCGGCCTGCCCAGAAGCCGCCCATGACCCGCAGCATGCTGACCTCGATCATCCCCGCTGCGATGAACAGGTTGTTGGTGGGCAGGGGCATCAGGCAGTAGAGAAGCGTAGCTAGCCCCACGTAGTTGCGCCTATCGTCCAGATACCTCTTGATCTCTTCCAGCTCAGCGTCCCGCCGCAGTAGCCGGCGCTTCACCAGGGTGCTCCCCCGGGCCAGCACCACGCGGCCCAAACCGGAGAAGAGGGCGCCGCCCAGAGTGAGAGGCAGTATGGGGAGGCCGTACTGAATCCGGAAGAAGGCCAGCACCATCCAGGTCGACGGCATGAAGGCCGGCGCCAGGTTGATGCAGAAGGCGATGGCGTAGGCGCCCAGCAGCCGGATGAGGTCATCGCTCATGCCGCCATGGTAACAGGCGTGGCTTCAGGCTGGCTCCTTCCCGCCACCCTGAGCACCGTCGAAGGGCAAGCGTAGCCTCGGGCTCATGCTTCGAGAGCCTCAGCATGAGCGGGGACGATACTCGTTTTCGCCTCGGCATCAGCCGCCTTGCCCTCGCGCTCGAGGGGCCCCAAACTTAGGTTCATGGCACGCCCGCGAACCATCGCCGAGATACCGACGCCGGCCTTGGTCATCGACCTCCCGGCCGTGGAGAGGAACATCCGGCGCATGGCCGACTTCTTCGCCGACGGCCCCTGCCGGCTGCGCCCCCACTTCAAAGCGCACAAGACGCCGGAGATAGCGCGGCGTCAGTTGGCCGCCGGCTCCTGCACCGGCATCACCTGCGCCACCGTGGCCGAGGCGGAGGCCGTGGCGTCCTTCTGTGGCGACATCCTCATCGCCAACGAGATCATCGGAGCGGACAAGGCGGCCCGCGTTGCGGCCCTCGCCCGGCGCGCTGATGTAAAGGTAGCGGTCGACTCCCACCGCGGCTTGCAAGAGATGGCAGCCGCGGCCCAGGCCGCCGGCGCCACCGTGGGCGTCCTCGTGGACATCAACGTGGGCATGCCCCGCTGCGGCGTTCTTTCTGAAGAAGAAGCCCTAGCGCTGGCGCAACACGCCCACACGACCCCCGGCCTACGCCTGCGCGGTCTGATGGGCTACGAAGGCCATGCCGTCGGCCTGCCGGACCGCTCGGCCCGCGAGTCCCAGGCGCGGGCCTCCATGGCCAAGCTTTTGTCCATAGCGGAGGCCGTGCGCGCCGCCGGGCTCCCCTGCGAGATCGTCTCGGCGGGCGGCACCGGAACGTACGACATCACCGGGAGGATCGAGGGCGTCACCGAGGTGCAAGCCGGCTCCTACGTCCTCATGGACACAGCGTATGCCAAGCTGAACCTGCCCTTCGAGCTGGCCTTCTACATCCTGGCCACCGTCATCAGCCGACCATCGCCCTCCATGTGTGTCGCCGACTGCGGCCTCAAAGCGGCGACCGAGGACCACGGCAACCCGGAGGTTGCCGACGCACCGGGCGCCCGCGTCCTTTTCTTGAGCGATGAGCACGCCACCATCACCCTGCCGCCAGAGTCCGGCCTTCGGCCAGGAGACCGCATTCGCCTCTGGCCATCCCACGTCGACCCTACCGTCAACCTTCACGATGCTTTCTACGTCGTGGCCAACGACGAGATCGTGGACATCTGGCCCATCGCTGCCCGCGGCTACGCAGATGAGAGGGAGGCCCTCCGCCGCATTGGGATGACAGTGGAGCCGCCCTCTGATACGATAACCTGAGCCATCCTCGCGTCCACTTCCGGAGGAATCGTTGACCGAAACAGCGCATACCCAGAAGAGGCGGCCCTTCTCTAGGAAGGTTGACTCCATATCGTCCTCTGGCATCCGTCGCTTTTTCGAGCTCATCGCCAACATGGACGGCTGTATCTCCCTGGGAGTAGGGGAGCCGGACTTCGTAACCCCTCCGTCCTTATCCCGCGCCGCCATCGAGGCCATCCAGCGGGGCGAAACGCACTACACCTCCAACTACGGCCTGCCCGAGCTGCGCCAGGCGATCTCCGCTCACCTAGAGCGGCTCTACGGCGTTAGCTATGATCCCGAAAACGAGATACTCGTGACGGTGGGTGTGTCGGAAGCGCTGCTCCTGGCAACCCATGCTCTCCTGGACCCAGGGGACGAGCTCCTGTCGCCGGACCCGTACTACGTGGCCTATCAGCCGTGCACCGTTTTGGCCGGCGGCACCTTCGTACCGGTGCCCACCAGCATGGAACACGGATTCCGGGTCTCAGCCGGCGATCTTGAAGCTAGGGTCACGGAACGCACCAAGGTCATCCTCCTCGGCTATCCGTCCAACCCTACGGGGGCCCAGATGCCCCGCGAAGAGCTGGCGGAGATAGCCGACCTAGCTGCTCGCCGCGATCTTATCGTCATCTCCGACGAGATCTACGATCGCCTCTCGTACGGGGTTCCTCACACGTGCTTCTCCTCGTTGCCCGGCATGAAGGAACGCACCATCCTCCTGGGCGGATTCTCCAAGGCCTACGCCATGACCGGATGGCGAGTGGGCTGGGCCTGTGCGCCCCCCGACATCCTCGAGCAGATGATGAAGGTCCATCAGTACGTCATTATGTCGGCCCCAACCCCATCTCAGTACGCCGCCCTGGAAGCGATGCGTAGTGGGGAAGAGCAGGTGCTGGAGTTCGTTGCCGAATTCGATGCCCGGCGTAGGCTCATCGTTTCGGGGCTCAAGCAGATGGGGCTCGCCACCTTCGAGCCCCAAGGCGCCTTCTATGCCTTCCCCTCCATCCGTTCCACCGGCCTCGACGACGTCGAGTTCGCCGAACAACTCCTGTTGCAGGAAAAGGTGGCCGTAATTCCTGGCTCGGCCTTTGGCGAATGCGGGCGTGGCCACGTCCGTATCTGCTATGCCTCTCCCCAGCCTGTCCTAGAGGAGGCCTTGGAACGGATTGGCCGCTTCGTGGACCGCCACCGTTAGGGGCGCCGCAACAAAGGCTGGCGCCCTCGCCGCGGCGGCCGCCATCACCCTAACCGTCGTCACATCGGAGGGTTGTTCCGGCTCCGGTTCCGAGCCCACCGGTAGCCCCGGCTGCGCTGCGGGCCAGAGCTGCCCGACCGCCAGCGCATCGCCCGCGGCCTCCCTTACGCCGCCTTCGGGGCCCGCCGCCGGCGCCTACCGGCTAGCCCGCGTCATGCCGGGCGTGAGCTTCGAGCGCATGGTCGATCTGGTCCCGATCCCTGGCAGGCCGAAAGAGGCCATCGTCCTCTTGCAGAAGGAGGCCACCATCTGGCGGGTGTCGCTGGACGACGCCTTCCCGCCGGCCTTGTACGGCGATCTTTCGGCCTACGTTGGCGGCAGCGGCAACGAAGAAGGGCTCCTATCGGCAGCCTTCTCCCCCGAATTCGAGACAGACCACCGGCTGTATGTGTACTACACCCAGGGCGGCGGCTCGGGCCTGCCCACGGTTCTCGCCCGCTTTCCGGCTAGCGCTGAAGGGATGGATACGGACCGGAGGACGGTGCTCCTCGAGGTGCCGGACTTCGCTTCCAACCACAACGGCGGCAAGCTACTCTTCGGGCCGGACGGCTACCTCTACCTCTCCACCGGCGACGGCGGCGGCGCGGGCGACCCTCGGGAGAACGGCCAAGACACCTTCAGCCTCCTCGGCAAAATCCTGCGCATCGACGTAACGGGCCAGGATTCCTACGCCATCCCCTCGGATAACCCCTTTGCCCGAGGAGGCGGGGCCCCCGAGGTTTGGGCCTACGGCCTGCGCAACCCCTGGCGCATCAGCTTCGATCGCTTGACGGGCGACCTTTGGGCGGGCGACGTGGGCCAGGACGAGTGGGAAGAGGTGGACCGCATCGTGAAGGGCGGCAACTACGGCTGGGACTGCTACGAGGGTTTCGCCGAATACGAGCCCGATGGCTGCCCCGAAGACGGCCTACAGTGGCCGCGGGCCGTGTACGGGCATGACCAGGGCGCCGCCATCACCGGCGGTTACGTCTACCGGGGTTCTGATCTGCCGGAGCTATACGGCTGGTACGTTTACGCCGACGCCTACAGCGGCAACGTCTGGGCCCTGGACGCTACGCCAGGCGCGGAAAGCGAGCCCGTGAAGCTCGTGACGGACAGCGGCGCACAGATCGTCTCCTTCGCCGAGACCCCGGACGGCGAGCTCCTCCTCATCAGCTTCGATCGCGCCATCTACCGGCTGGCGCGGCGCTAACGTCCGGGGCGCCTACCATCGCGCCTCGTGGTGCTCTACCCAACCTATCAGCCCATCGAGGCTCACCCGCTCGCCTTCTGCCGTCTCGACCGAACCGGCGTAGTGCCCGAAGACCTGGTGCACCTCCGAGCGGACGACCAGAAGGTCCGTCTTGGCCACCCGTTCGAAGAAGGGCTGGAAGCGGACATCGATCCGGTTGGAGCCCGGCGTGCGCACGGTCCAGGGCTCCATGTAGCGCCGCCTGTCGTACTCCCAGATAAGCTCCTCGCCGATTTTGGTGATCCGCCCGTCGAGGCAGATGCCGTTCTCTGTCAGGCCCGTCCCCTCGGTCCAGCCACCGCCCAGATTCAATCCGAGGGTTCGACCGCCCACGCGGCCGCAGCACGAACCCCAGTTCCAGAAGCAGCGGTAACGCCAGACGCCGCGGCCGAAGTCCAGACAGCCGAAGGATACCCCTTCCTCGAAGTCCACGCGCTGGCCGCCAATGGTGACGTGCCCCGATGACGGAAGGCAGTTCTGCTTCGAGGTGAACTGGAACCGGCTGTCGCTCCAAGGGATGACCACGTTAAGGGTCTCGTGGCCGGCGGGGCGCGCCGCCACCAGCTCCGCCGAAAGCGCAGAGCCGCCAAAGCTCCGGCTCTCCACCCGCACCCTGGTCTTCTCCCCCTCGGCAGCCAGAATTAGACGCAGGCGGGCGCTCAGGAACTCCGCGTCGCCGTCCGGCGTTTCCGAGAGGCGAACGCCCCTCCCGAGAGGAGTCACCACCGTCTGCTCCAGATAGCGTTTCGTCTCGAAGTCCAGGAAGTAGACGAAGGCCGTGCCAACGTAGTCGAGATGGGCGATGGTGGCAGAGAAAAGGTGGCGCGGGTTGGTGAAGGCCCAGTAGTTCCATCGCTTCTTGCGCAGGAAGTGGCCCCGCAGGTTGCAGTGGTGCAGGGGTTGGCGCGACCAACCCACGGCAGCCGGGTTAAGAAGCCCCCGCTCATCGCAAAGGTTCACCTGCGCCGTCAGTTCGCGCTCATTAGAGGTGCCGCTGGTTCGCATCTTCCCTCCTGCGCACCGCCGGCCCGAATCATATCACCCCAGGACGCAGGTGACACCCGTCACACCGCCGCCGTGCCGCGTGCGATACACTATGGGGGCTATGGCCGCTCGCTATCCCATGCCCGCAGGCGGAACCCTCCGCATCACCAGCGTATCCGGCCACGTGACGATAGTGGCGGAGGATCGTTCGGACCTAGAACTGACTTCTGCCAAGCAGAAGCCCGAACTCCGGGACGAGGGTCGAACCGTGGTCTTGAACACCATCGCCTCGCCGCTGGAGGTGCGCTGCCCGAGGGGCGTCGACGTGGTGGTCGGCGCCGTCTCCGGCCACATCCGCCTCCAGGGCGACTTCGGATCGGTGCGCGTCGCCACCGTCTCCGGCCACATCACGGTGGACAGCGCCAGCGGCGATGTAGATCTGCGCAGCATTAGCGGGCACCTGAGCATCGGCACGTGCCGTGGACGATGCCAACTGAACACGAAGAGCGGCCGCATCAGCGCCGGCCACGCCGAGAGGGCCGTCCGCGCCTCGACCCTCAGCGGCCAGGTGGAGCTTGGCACCGCTGGTCAGGAAGGGGTGCAGGTGCGCACCGTATCTGGCGCGGTGCGCATCACGGTGCAAGGCGGCCGGTTGCCCCGCGCCCGGCTGCGGACTTTGTCCGGCCAGGTACGGTGCGATTGCCCAGAGGGGACCGATTTCGACCTCGAGGCGAGCACGGTCTCAGGGTCCATTGAAGTCTCGAGCAGATGAGCGCGGCAAGCATCCGGTCCTCGGCGGGAAAGCCGGCGCCGGCTCACGAGCACGAACACGGAACCATAGTCTTCACAGACTTGGCGGGCTTCACCGAGTTCACGGCCCTCCAAGGCGACCAGGCAGCGCTAGATCTCTTGGCCACCCAGGAGCGGCTGGTTCGCCAGGTCATGGGCCAACGCGGCCGCATCGTCAAGGAGCTGGGCGACGGCATGATGCTCTGGTTCGAGGACCCGCGGGTGGCCGTGCAGACGGCATTGGCCCTCCAGGAGTCCTTCGAGGAGCACGCCGCTGCCGATGACCTCCCTCTCTGGGTTCGCATGGGCGTCCACTACGGGAGCCCGGCCCGTAGAGGCCGCGACCTGGTGGGCCACGATGTCAACCTAGCGGCCCGCATCGTCGAACTGGCCGCCCCGGGGGAGGTCCTAGTCTCCCAAGAAGTCGTGGATCGGGTGGGCGACAGCCTCCCGGGCGTCCACTTCGAAGAGGTCGGGCCCACCATCATGAAGGGCATACCGCATCCCGTGCCCCTCTACCGGGCGGCGCGCAGGCCCTAGCGCCAGGGCCGCTCGCCGGCCGCCAGCAGCAGGTCGCGCACAGGCCCAGGGGCGCCGGCGATAACACCCTCGCTGAATATGGTCACTTCCCCGCCATCGCGGCCCACGATGACGCCGCCTCCCTCCCGGACCTGCACGATCCCGGCCGCCATATCCCAGGGGAAGAGCTGATGGTGGAGGTAAACGTCGAAACGCCCGCTGGCGGCGTAGGCCAGTCCCAAGGCCGCAGAGCCGATGTTGAACGCGGTCTCCATATTCGGCCAGATTTCGGTGAGCAAGGCCAGAAGCTTGCCCGCGCGACCGTAGTCGTAGCCAAGGCCGAAGCCCAGGACAGACTCCCGGAGGGACGGCGCCCCCGAGACGTGTGCTCGCCGGCCATCGACCCAAAGGCCGCATCCTCTGGCGGCGAAAAACTCCTCGCCCGTCATGGGGTTATGGGTAAGCCCCAGCACCGGTTCCCCGTCCAGGCAGAGGGCGATGTTGAAGGCGAAGATCGGGATCCCTCGGGCGAAGTTACGGGTGCCGTCCAGCGGGTCCAGCACCCAGAGCCAGCCCTCGCGCCAGCGATCCACCTGTCCGGCCGTCTCCTCGGACAGGACAGTGTGGCCCGGATATTCCTGGCGCAACAAGGTGAGGACCGCTTCCTCCACGGCCAGGTCGGTCTCTGTGACGAAGTTGCCGCGGCCCTTCGCCACCTTGTGGGACGGCCGGCGGCCGAAAGCCTGACGGATGATCCGCGCCGCCACGTCGGCGCAGGCCCTGGCCACCGCCTCCGGGCTCTTTCCACTGGCGGACGGCGGAGCCGAGAGCCGCTCCTGGCCGGCGGACACGGCCCCTCTACATCCGCTCGGGGGCGCTCATGCCCATGAGGTCCAGCGCCCGGGCCAGGATGATCTTGGCCGCAGAAACCAGCTTGAGACGCGCCATGGAAAGGGCCACATCGTCGGAAATCACCCGGCAGCGCTCATAGAAGTCGTGAAAGGCAGTGGCCAGCTCTACAGCGTAGTAGGGCAGTTGGTGCGGCTCCAGGCTGTTAGCGATGGCCTCCACCAGCTCCGGAAGGCGCAGCATCTTACGGATCAGCGCCAGCTCGGAGTCGTGGGTGAGGAGGGTTACGTCGCCCGACGCGAAGTCGCCCACACGCTGGGCGGCCTGTGCCAGGATGCCGGCTATACGAGCGTGGGCGTATTGCACGTAGTACACCGGGTTTTCGGCGCTCTGCCGCTTGGCCAGCTCGATATCGAAGTCCATGTGGGAGTCCGCTGCCCGCTGCACGAAGTTAAAGCGGGCGGCGTCGGGGCCCACTTCGTCCACCAGTTCTCGGAGGGTGATGATCTCCCCGGCTCGCTTGGAGAGGCGAACCACCTCCTCGCCGCGCCGCAAGGTCACGAGTTGGTAGATGATGATGGTCAGGCGCTCGGGGTCTATGCCCAGGGCCGCCACCGCCGCCTTCATGCGGGGCACATGGCCCTGGTGGTCGGCCCCCCAGATGTTGATTACCCGGTCGAAACCGCGGAGAAAGAACTTATCGTAGTGATACGCAACGTCCGAGGCGAAGTAGGTTGGCTGCCCGCTGGAACGCACCAGCACGTTGTCCTTCTCTTCCCCCAGGGATGAGGACACGAACCATACGGCGCCCTCCCGCTCCGCCACGTAGCCTCGCTCCCGGAGCAAGGCCATCGCCTTCTGGTAGGTGCTATCGGAGTACAGGGAGCGCTCCGAAAACCAGCGGTCGTAGCGCACGCCGATGGCGGCGAGATCTGCCTTGATGACCTCCAGCATCTTGGCCACGCCCAGGTCGTGCAGTTCCGGCGGATACGGCTCCCCTGGCGGGCGCAAGAGGGAATCGCCTCGTTCCTCCTTGAGCTGGCGGGCCAGGTCCACCATGTACTCCCCGGGATAGCCGCCCTCTGGTATATCGACATCGCGCCCGAAGAGCTGCTGGTAGCGGGCGTAGAGGGTCGCCGCGAAGGTCTCCGTCTGGGTGCCGGCGTCGTTCACCAGATACTCCCGTTGGACCTCGTAGCCCGCGGCCTCCAGCACACGGGCCAGGGTATCCCCCAGGGCCAAGCCTCGCCCGTTCCCGACGTGGATAGGGCCGACGGGATTGGCGGAGACGAACTCCACCTGCACCTTCTGGCCCTGGCCCAGGGGGAGATCCACGAACGCCGGTCCCTGCTTCAAGATGGCGTCCACCTGAGAGGCTAGCCAACGGGGCGAGAGACGGACGTTGATGAAGCCTGGAGGCGCCGCCTCTACCTCCTCCAGGGCCTCGTTGGCGCCAAGGTCGACGCGCTGGGCGATGGCCTTTGCGATCTCCAAGGGGCTTCTGCTGGCAGCGCGCGCCAAACGCAGAGGAAGGCTAGTGGCGTAATCGCCGTGTTCCGGGCGCTGCGGCCGCTCCAGCGCCACGCTAGGCACTGCCACGTCCGGCAGCGCCCCCTCCTCTTGGGCGCGCCGCACGGCGGCGGCGATGATGTCCTCGATCTCGTGCCGTATCATCTGCGCTGCGAAACCAGGCACCGTCCGCCGGTAGCGGACGGCACCTCACCGCTCGATTCTAACAGAAAGGGGGCAAGCCACAAGCGACCGCGCCGGCAGCCGCCGCGACCGCGCAGGCGCCTGGGCCGTTCACGAGATCTCCGCA
>DAOUAG010000259.1:0-5444 GCA_034433815.1 Dehalococcoidia bacterium
CTGGCCTTCACCTCTGAGCTGGCGCAACTATCGCCGCGGGACTTCCTGGCCTTGCTGGTGCAGGAGCTGGACATGCGGCTGCTGGTGGTGGGCCCAGACTTCGCCCTGGGCAGGGGGCGCTCCGGAACCATCTCTGTCATTCGGGAGATCGGGCGCGAGCTGGGGTTCAATGTAGAGATCGCCCCTCTTCTTACCGAGGATGGCGCGAAGGTGGGTTCAACGGCGGTGCGGCAGGCGCTAGCCGCTGGCGATCTGGAGCGGGTGGCCCGGCTGCTCGGGCGCCCCTTCTCCGTCCGCGGCCCCGTCGTCGCAGGCGACCGGCGTGGTCGCAGCCTGGGCTTCCCGACGGCCAACATCGCGCTGGGCCTGGACAGGGCGCTGCCCCCCTACGGCATCTACGTCACTCGCACCTACGTACGCGAGAACGCCTATCCTTCTTGCACCAGCATCGGCATCCGTCCCACCTTCCACAGCGACGGCCAGGCCACGGTGGAGACCTACATCCTGGACTTTGACCAGGATATCTACGGCGAGGAGATCCGGATAGACCTTCTGCATCGCTTGCGGGACGAGCAGCGCTTCGAGAGCGTGGAGGCGCTGGTGCAGCAGATGCACAGAGACATCGAAGACACCCGGCAGTGGTTCCGGAGCCATGGTGATGCCCTTTGAGCGCAGTCCGCATCCCGTCTAAGGAAGAGCTGGAACATCTCACCACGCGGGCCGTGGCCGAGATAGTGCCCTACGAGGAGTTCGTATCCGGGCTCCTCTCGGGGCGCCCGCTGCGGCTGAAGATGGGGTTCGATCCCACGAGGCCCGTGATTACCCTGGGCTGGGCCGTCGGCCTGCGCAAGCTGCGCCAACTCCAAGACCTGGGCCACACCGTGGTGGTGGTCATCGGCGACTGGACGGCCCGCATCGGGGATCCGTCTGGCAGGTCGGAGACTCGGCCGATGCTCAGCGAGGAGGAGGTGAAGGCCAACTCTGATGCCATCCTCCAGCAGTTCTTCAAGGTACTGGACCCCGAACGCACCGAAATCCGCCGCCAGACGGAGTGGTTCGACGCCTTCACCCTGGCCGACGTAGTGCGGCTGGCGGCCCGTTTCACCGTGGCCCAGATGCTTCAAAGGGACGACTTCGAGCAGCGCTTCGCGGCGCGCCACCCCATTGGCATCCACGAGCTTCTGTATCCGTTGCTCCAGGGCTATGATTCCGTGGCCATCCAGGCCGATGTGGAGTTTGGGGGCACAGACCAGAAGTTCAACAACCTAGTAGGCCGGGAACTCCAACGCATGATGGGCTTGCGAGCCGGACCTGCGGGTCAGGGTCAGGCAGTGTTCCTCGTTCCCTTACTGGTGGGCCTGGATGGGGCCAAGAAGATGAGCCAGTCGCTGGGCAACTACATCGCCATCGACGATCCGCCCAGCGAGATGTATGGCAAGCTCATGTCCATTCCAGACCATCTGATGCTGGACTATTTCACCCTCCTGACGGACGTCCCGGACGATGAATTGGAGCAGATTCGGGAAGATATCTCCTCTCATCGGCGCAACCCCATGGAACACAAGATGCGGTTGGCGCGTGAGATAACGGCGCAGTTCCACGGCTGGCCTGCCGCCAACGCTGCGGAGGAAGGGTTCGAGAGAGCCTTCCGAAGGCGCGAGGAACCGCTGGAGGCCCCAGAGTTCGCGGTGGACTTCGCGGGTGGGGCCACCGTCCGTGAGGTGGATCTGGTAGAGATCCTGGTGAGCTCCGGCCTGTCGCCCAGCCGTTCGGAGGCCCGCCGGCTTATCGCCCAGGGTGGCGTCGAGGTCGATGGCGCCAAGGCGTCCAGCCCCCGCGCTAACGTCAGGCCGGGCACTACGGTGCGCGTAGGCAAGCACCGCTTTCTTCGCATCGTGGAAGCCGCCCCAGGCCGTTCCAAGTGATGCTGCCGATGCCGCCTGCCAGGCCGCGCTGACGCATTGACAAGTAGTTGTATGGTAGAGCACACTCTTGTCAAAGTGATGGGGGCTCACACAAAGGCTCTAGTGAACGCCGGTGCCTGAACTGCAGATCCGGGCGCTCAGCAAGAAATTCGGCGGCATCATCGCCCTCGAGGATGTTTCTTTTGACGTCCACGACGGGGAGATCGTGGGCCTTATCGGGCCCAACGGTGCGGGAAAGACGACCCTTTTCAACTGTATCTCCCGATTCTACGACCCAGACAGCGGGAGCATACATTTGGATGGCCGGGACATTACGCGGGTGGCGCCCCACAAGATCGTCGAGCTGGGCATAGCGCGGACCTTCCAGCAGGTGCATCTGTTCCACAGCATGTCAGTGCTTCAGAACGTGGAGATGGGGCTGCATTCTGTAAGCAGGCCCTTCTCTCTCCCGTTTCTTCGCCGCGCTTCTCGCGATAACGTGGCCTTTTCGCCCTGGAAGATCATCCAGTACCTGGGCTTGGAGAAGGTCGCCAATGCCCGCTCCTCTTCCCTGCCTTTCGCCATTCAGAAACGCGTGGAGATCGCGCGCGCCCTGGTGGCCCGGCCGCGTCTCATCTTACTGGACGAGCCAGCCAGCGGCCTCAGCCACGAGGAGCTCCAGGATTTGGCGGCCCTCATCCGCCGCATTCGCGATGAGCTGAAGGTGACCGTCCTGCTGGTGGAGCACAACATGTCCTTGGTGATGGGCATATCGGACCGGGTTACGGTTCTGGATTTCGGGCGGAAGATCGCCGAGGGCACGCCGGAACAGGTGCAGAACGATCCGAAGGTTATCGAGGCCTATCTGGGGCAGCAAGAGGATGCTGAAGGTAGTTAACGTAACGGCCGCCTACGGGCCTATCGTTGCCCTGCGGGGCGTGTCCTTGGAGGTGCCCGATGGTGCTGTGGTGGCGCTGCTGGGAGCCAACGGCGCCGGCAAGAGCACCACGCTGCGTCTAATCTCGGGGCTCATGCACCCGGTGGACGGCGTGGTGGAGTACGAAGGCCACCGCATCGACCACCGCCCGCCCCAGCAGATCGTGGCCATGGGCATCTCCCACGTACCGGAGGGGCGGGAGCTCTTCATGGAGCTGACTGTAGAGGAGAACCTGCGCCTGGGCGCCTATCACCGCCGCGACGGCAACCTCAAGGCCGATATCAGCCGCATCTACGAATACTTCCCGCGGTTGCAGGAGAGACGGAAACAGCCCGCCAACCGGCTGTCGGGTGGCGAGCAGCAGATGCTGGCCATCGGACGTGCCCTCATGAGCCGGCCGCGGCTCTTGCTACTGGACGAACCGTCCCTGGGCCTGGCACCCACCATCGTGCGGGAGATCTACCAGATCATCGAGGCCATCAACAAGGAGGAGAAGGTGGCTGTATTGGTGGTGGAACAGAACGTCCGCCTAGCCCTCTCCGTCGCCTCCTATGGTTATGTGCTGGAGACGGGGAAGATAGCAGTGGCCGCGCCAGCCCAAGACCTCCTGCAAAACGAATCTGTCCGACGCTCGTATCTGGGGTACTGAGGAATGACGATGCTCGTCTTGTTGGCGCCGCAGATCTGGGACAAGCCCGACCTTTTCGTGGATCAGGTGGTGGCCGGCCTGGCCACGGGCGCCATTTACGGCCTGGTGGCCCTGGGCATCGTCCTCATCTACCGCTCCACCGATGTGATCAACTTCGCGCAGGGTGAGATGGCCCTTTTCGTGACCTTCTCCGGCTGGTCGATGATCGAGGCCGGGTACCCTTACTGGCTAATGTTCATCCTGGTGCTGCTCATGGCCGGGGCGCTGGGCGCCTTCATCGAGCGCACGGTGATCCGGCCGGTGGAGCAGGCGCCGGTGCTGAACGTCGTCATCGTCACCCTCGGCCTTTTCGTCATCTTCAACAGCCTCACAGCCTTCATCTGGGCCCAAGGAGAGCTGCCCAAGAGCTTCCCCGCGACGCCCATCGGCTCCGAGTTAGAAACCTTCGACCTGGGCCCAGTCACGCTGGCCCGCCATCGGGTGGCTGTCCTCATCATCGCCGTCGGCGTCATGGCGGCCCTTTACGTCCTGTTCAACCGGACGAAGCTGGGCTTGGCGATGCGGGGAACGGCTCAGAACCCGACGGCGGCCCGGCTGATGGGCATCAACGTGGGCAACATGCTGATGCTAGGTTGGGCCCTCTCTGCCATCGTCGGCGCAGTGGGCGGCATGCTGGTGGCGCCGATCATCTTCCTGGACACGACGACCATGTTCCGGGTGCTCCTCTTCGCCTTCGCTGCCGCGGTTCTGGGTGGGCTCGACAGCCCCCCTGGGGCGATGGTCGGCGGCTTCGCCATCGGCGTCGTCCAGAACATCGTCGGCAGTTTCGCCCTGGGGCCTATCTTCTTCGGCCCCGAACTGAGCCTGCCCGTTGCGTTGTTGGTGCTAGTGGCCATCCTCCTCGTGCGCCCCACGGGTATCTTTGGACGCAAGGCAGCGCGGAAGGTGTAGGGCAGTGCTGGGGATCGAGGAGTTCTGGGTCTACCTGATTCTGGCGGCGCTGGCCGGCGGTCTGGTCCGTTACGCGCCCGTCATCCCCAGGCGCTACCGGGTGGCCGCCTCCGTCATCGTCGTGCTGGCCATCCTGGTCTACATGCCTTTCGCCGTCAACACCTTCCGGACGGCCCAACTGGCCACCATTCTTACATGGGGCGCGGTGGCCGTCGGCCTGAACATCCTGACGGGCTACAATGGCCAGATCTCACTGGGTCACGGCGCCTTTGTGCTCATAGGCGCCTACACGGCGGCGATCCTGACGGACCATCAGCAGCAGCTTCAGCACCTGTACATCGGGGGGTTCGACCTCGGGTTCATCGACAAGAACCCGTGGCCCTTCTGGATGGCGATGATAGCGGCGGGGCTGGTCTCAGCCCTGGCCGGCATGGCAGTAGGGATTCCCTCTCTGCGCCTGGCCGGCCCGTACCTGGCTGTGGCCACGTTGGCCCTGGTCATTGCCCTGCCGCCAGTTTTCGAGAAGTACGCGGACGTGACGGGTGGACACCAGGGCCTGCGAGTGCCTCAGCCGCCGGCCCCGGATTTCCTGGGCGATGCGCTGAACCGTCAACAATGGTTCTTCTTCCTCGCTTTCGTCACCGCCGCCCTCCTGGTGGCGCTGGCCTGGCTGATCGTACGGAGCCGCTGGGGCCGTGCCTTCGTGGCCATCCGCGACAGCGAAGTGGCGGCCACTTCAATCGGCATCGCAGTCGCCCGCTACAAGGTCTTGGCCTTCACCATCAGCGCCTTCTACGCCGGGGTGGCTGGCTCCCTGTTCGCCTTCGCTGTGGCCGGTTATGTGAGCCCCCAGAGCGTGTCCATCGTTCTCTCCATCAACTACTTCACGGCGATCGTCATCGGCGGCCTCGGGTCTATAATGGGCTCCATCATCGGGGGCTTCGTTGTGGTACTATTGCCGGAGCTTTCGACGCACTTGGGCGATGTCTTTTTCGATGCCGAC
>DAOUAG010000260.1:0-10151 GCA_034433815.1 Dehalococcoidia bacterium
GCATCCTGCGCTACGTGGCGGGGCTGAACCCCAACCTGCCGCCGGGCTGCCCGGCGATTGGCCAGCCAGTTCAAGGGGCGGGTAGGAGGTCGTTCTGAAGCAGGGCAGACCGATCATGTTTTCCGTTGGCGGCGCCAAGACGCTGACCGGCGCCGACGACCTGTGATAGAATCGCTGGGCTCGGGCAGTGTCCTGAGGGGGTCGGATTAATGGGAAGGCTTCGTGCTAGCCTGTCTTCGGCTGTCAGCGCATTTCTATTGGTTCTCTTGCTGGCCAACCGGGAGCCTGTTTCCACACTAGCGGCCCCGGGAGATGTGTCCATCACCGTATTGAGCTGCGACAGCAGTCCTGAGTACGTTCGGATCAGGAACTTCGGCTCCGACACCGTATCGCTCTCAGGCTTCCGCCTCCAGAGCGACCCCAACAAGGAGTTCCACTTGGCCGCCTACGTCGCCTCTATTTCTCCCGGACAGACCCTCGAGTTCCAGAGCGGAAGCGGATCTGCTGACAGCCCAGGGGCTGGAATCTACAAGCTGACGGGGCAGGCGATATATCGTAACGGAGATCCGACGGACTACGCGAGGCTAGTCCGCTCTGACGGCAGCAGCCACCAAGTGAATTGCGGCTCCGTGCCCCCAACGCCCACGCCAACGCCTACGCCCACGCCCCCTGGCGAGACGCCGATGCCCAGCGGGACGCCCGGGCCAGGCGGGCCCAAAGGCGACATGGACTGCAACCACAGCGTCGACGCTGTCGACGCCCTGCGCATCCTGCGCCACGTCGCTGGCCTGAACCCGAACCTACCGCAAGGGTGCGACCCCATCGGGCCCGCAGACGCCGCCCCCAAGGGCGACATCGACTGCAACGGGGACGTCGACGCCGTGGATGCCCTGCGCATCCTGCGCTACGTGGCGGGGCTGAACCCCAACCTGCCGCCGGGCTGCCCGGCGATTGGCCAGCCAGTTTAAGGGGCGGTCAGGGGCCTTTCGCAGGTCTCTTTGACAGCTTGCGAGAGCGAATGCTAGACTATTCCGTCTTCCCTCCAACAGGGAATGCAGAAGATCGCCTCGGATTTCAGCGCGGGTGACTATCCCCGCGTTATCCAGATCGGCGCAAGCACGGCCTCCCGAGCAAGGGAATAGCAGGAAGGGGAACGACATGCCAAAAACTATTCCATGGCTGCCCCGTCGCGCCTCGTTCGCAGCCATCTTCGTGCTGGCGGCTGCGGCGATCCTCGCCGCTTGCGGCGGCGACGGCGAGGACTCGTCCAAGGACGAGGGAACGAAGCCGAGCGTAGCCGCAACCGAGCCGGCCGCCGGACAGCCAACGGAGGCCCCGGACGGCGGCGGAGGGGTCTCGGGGGGCCTCGACATCGACGCCTGCGCGCTGATCACCAAGGACGAGGCCGAGGCCGTCCTGGGCGTCCCTGTCGGCGAACCCGAGCAATTCCCCACGGACGTCTCCGTAGACTGCACCTACCAGGGCGAGGGCTTCGAACAGGTTGGTGTTTTTGTGCTAGCCTACAGGAACGCAGAAGAGGCCCTGGCGACAGAGAAGAATGCCGCACAGCAAAACGGCTATCCAGTGATCGAAGGCCTGGGCGACTTCGCCTACGACAGCAGCCCGTTTTTCACCCTAACCTTCATCAAGGGCCGCTACGCCGTCAGCATAGACGTGGTGCTTCCGAACAGCGATGATGAGGCCGAGTTCGAGAGCGCCAGGGATCTGGCGGGGACCGTCTTGGATCGCCTGCCCTGACAGGGCGCGGCGACGCTGGGGGGAAAGCCCGTGCGACCCCTGTGGCGCCTTCTGGTCGTAGTGCTGGCGTCGTGGACCGCCGTTAGCGTCGCCGCGGTGCTGCTGCTTCGGCTGTGGCTGCGCGAGCGGCACGGCCGCGGCGGGCCCATCCCCGTGAGCCAGGCCAACACGCTGCTGCATCCGCTTCGGCGGCTGATCCATCCGCCCGAGGAGATGCTGGCGTGGTTTGGGGTCGAGGCTGGGCGGACAGTGCTCGAGCTGGGCCCCGGGCCGGGATACTTCACCATCGCGGCCAGTCGCCGGGCCGGTGAAGACGGACGTGTCCTGTGCGTCGACGTCCAGCGCGGCATGTTGGAAGCGCTACGCCCCCGTCTGCGCGAGCGCGGCGTCGCCAACGCGCACCCGATCCTCGGCGACGCCACGCGCCTCCCTCTCGCGGACACTACGGCCGACTGCGCATTTCTCGTCACGGTCCTGGGCGAGGTGCCCGACCGACCCGCCGCCATAGCCGAGCTCCGGCGCGTGCTCAAGGCCGGCGGTGTGCTCGCCTTCGCCGAGACCCTGACCGACCCCGACTACGTCCCGCGGGACGCCCTGAAGGATCTCTGCCGCGCATCGGGCTTCACCTTCGACGGCGAGCGCTCCTTGCTTCTCGGCTACATGATGCGCTTCCGGAAGCCCGGCGAGCCAGCCTCTTCCACCGCGTCTGCGCGCGACGGTTAGCCGCTATAATGTTTTATATGAGCGACCTCTGGCCATACCTTCCGATATGGGAGCCCCCCTGGCGCGCGGCCTGCGTCTGTAAGCCGGCCCCGGTCCGCCTTCGGTGGACACTGGGGCCTAATACGGGCGAGACTAAGACGAGTGCAAAGGGGGTAGTGGCCTGTGGGCCTTCTGCAAGAGATCAAAGGCGATATAAAGGCGGCGCGCCAACGTGACCCGGCAGCACGCAGCGATCTGGAGGTCATCCTAACCTATCCGGGCTTCCACGCCCGGCAGATGCACCGCCTAGCTCACACCCTTCACCGGCATGGCTTTCGCCTGCCGGCCAGGATAGTCTCCAACGTCTCGCGTCTCCTCACCGGCATCGAGATCCATCCCGGCGCCCGCATCGGCAAGCGCTTCTTCATCGACCACGGCATGGGGGTGGTCATCGGCGAGACGACCATCATTGGCGACGACTGCCACCTCTTCCAAGGCGTCACCCTCGGTGGCACCAGCACCAGGCGCACCAAGCGCCACCCCACGTTGGGCAAGAACGTGGTGGTGGGCGCCGGCGCCAAGATCATCGGCGACGTCACCGTGGGCGACAACGCGAAGATCGGGGCCGGCTCCGTGGTGGTCACCAACGTGCCCCCCAACGCGACCGTGGTCGGCGTCCCGGGCCACATCGTGGCCTTCGCCGACCCCGGCGACGATACCCAATTGCGGCTGCCGGACCCCGAGTGGGATATAATCCAACGCCTGCAAGCAAGAATCGATGAGCTGGAGGCCAGGCTGGCAGCCCTGGAGAAAACCGCTCAGGACCAGCCGGCCGCCCCGCAAAAGGAGAAGGCGTGAAGCTCTACAACACGATGTCCCGCCGCCTGGAGGAGTTCACCCCCTCCGGCGATGAGGTGAAGATGTACGTCTGCGGCATCACCCCCTACGATCACTCCCACGTAGGGCACGCCATGAGCTACATCGTCTTCGATGTCCTGCGCCGCTACCTGGAGTTCCGGGGCTACAAGGTGCGGCATGTGCAGAACTACACGGACATCGACGACAGGATCATCATGCGGGCCAACGCTCGGGGCATCTCCTTCCAGGATTTGGCGGCGGAGTACATCCGCGAGTACGAGGAGGAGATGCGGGAGCTGAATATCACTCCGGCGCACCACTACCCGAGGGCCACGGAGGAGATACCGACGATCATCAACATGATCGAGACCCTCATCGCCAAGGGGCACGCCTACGCTACGGAGGACGGCGACGTGTACTTCGCGGTGCGCAGCAAGCCCGACTACGGCAAGCTGTCGGGCCGGAGCGTGGACGCTATGATGGCCGGCGCCCGCGTAGAGCCCGGCGAGCAGAAGAGGGACCCAGCGGATTTCGCCCTCTGGAAGGCGGCCAAGCCCGGGGAGCCATCCTGGGACAGCCCCTGGGGGCCCGGGCGTCCGGGGTGGCACATCGAGTGTTCCGCCATGTCCTACCGCCTGCTGGGACCCACCATCGACATCCACGGCGGCGGGCAAGACCTCATTTTCCCCCACCACGAGAACGAGATCGCCCAGAGCGAGGCCTTCACCGGCATCAAGCCCTTCGTCCGCTATTGGATCCACAACGGCTGGCTGACCCTGGGCGAGGAGAAGATGAGCAAGTCCCTGGGCAACATCGTCACCGTGCGGGAGGCGCTGGACCGCTACGGTGCGGATGGCCTGCGCATCTTCGTCCTCACCTCCCACTATCGGGCGCCCCTAACCTACTCGGAGGAAGGGCTGGAGGCGGGCAAGAGGGCGGCCGAACGCCTGCGCCTGGCCGTTTCCCTGCCCGGAGGCTCCGGGCAGCCGGCCGCCGACCCGGCACCTTACCGCCAGCGGTTCATAGAGGCTATGGACGACGATCTGAACACGGCCGGCGCCCTGGCTGCCCTCTTCGACTTGGCCCGCGAGATCAACCGGGCGCGGGACGAAGGCCGGGACACGGCCGCGGCCCAGGCGACCCTGCGGGAGCTGGCCGCGGTGCTGGGGCTGACCCTTCGGGAGAGGCCAGCGGACCAACAGGCAACGCCCTTCATCGACCTTTTGGTCGAGTTGCGGAACGAGCTGCGGGCCAAGAAGGAGTTCGCCCTGGCCGACACCATCCGCTCGCGCCTGGGCCAACTGGGGATCGTGCTGGAAGACGGCCCTCAGGGCACCCGCTGGCGCCGGTCCTGACCCGCCGCCCGGCTAGTAGTACCGCAGAGGAGTCCTGGTCGGCCCCGCGGGCGTCGTGGCCGGCGCGGCGCCGTCCGCGCCCGTCAGGACGCGTATGGAACCCCGCATGCCGCTGCCGAGGTGGAACCTACAGTAGAAGTTGAACTCGCCCGGCTCGGCCGGCGAGAGCTTCAGGGTAACGGTCTTGCCCGGCGCTATCTCCTCGTCTACCCGCAGCTCATCGATGGTGAAGGTATGGGGGAGCTTGCCGGCGTTCCGGACCGTCAGTTCGGCGTTCTCTCCGAAGGTGGCCGTAAGGTTTTCCGGCTCGAAGAAGACGTCCTTGGCCTGCACCGAAAGTTTCGCTGCCCCTACTGGCGGCTGGCTGGCTCCTGCCGATGGGCTAGCCTCATCAGAGCCGCCGGAGCAAGCGGCCAAGATGCCAGCGGCAGGTACCAGGAACGCGGCCGCTAAGAGTAAACGCCACATGGAAGCCTCCCTCGATAGGATGGTGCCAACTATACGCTGCAGAACCGGCCGCCAGTTTTGTTGACTTCCTGGGCCAAGCGTGCATATACTACAACGTGGTCGCTCCCCTGGGGCGAACTTTTTTTGGCCGCCCGCTGAAGGGGGGAACCCAGGCCGAAGTGGCGCAACGGTAGCGCAAGCGATTTGTAATCGCTAGGTTGGGGGTTCGAATCCCCCCTTCGGCTCCATAACGTAAGCGCTGGCGGGGTGGGTGAGCGGCTAATACCACCGGGCTGTAAACTCGGCGCCCTGACGGGCTACGCAGGTTCGAATCCTGCCCCCGCCACCAGCCTGGAAATAAATCAGGGCCCACGTAGCTCAGCAGGTAGAGCACGTTCTTGGTAAGAACGGGGTCACCGGTTCGAGTCCGGTCGTGGGCTCCATCTATATGGAAAGGAAAAGCAGAGGGATCAGCACGGAGGACAGGTGAAGGCGCTGCCTTAGGGCAAGAGGCGCAGTTTCCTGTTGCCTCCCGCGGCGGTATCATGGATGGTCAGACGCCAGCCGGAGCCCTGCTCCGGCCGGCGCACGACAAGCACAGGAGGAAACCCAAAGATGGCTAAGCAGAAATTCGTGCGAACGAAGCCGCACCTGAACGTCGGCACCATCGGCCACATCGACCACGGTAAGACCACCCTCACTTCGGCCATTACCAAGGTGCTGGCGCTCAAGAAGCTGGCGGAGTACCGCGACTTCTACAGCATCGACAAGGCGCCGGAGGAGAGGCAGCGGGGCATCACCATCGCCATCGCCCACGTGGAGTATGAGACGGAAAAGCGCCACTACGCCCACATCGACTGTCCCGGCCATGCTGACTACATCAAGAACATGATCACCGGGGCCGCCCAGATGGACGGCGCCATCTTGGTGGTGGCGGCCAACGACGGCCCGATGCCCCAGACCCGCGAGCACGTGCTCCTGGCCCGCCAGGTGGAGGTGCCGGCCATCGTCGTCTTCCTGAACAAGGTGGACATGATGGAGGACCCGGAGCTGCTGGACCTGGTGGAGCTAGAGGTGCGCGACCTGCTGAACAAGTACGAGTTCCCCGGCGACGAGATCCCCATCGTACGGGGTAGCGCCCTCAAGGCCATGGAGAGCACGAGCGAAGACCCCAACGCCCCAGAGTATCAGTGCATCTGGCAGCTCATGGACGCCATCGACTCCTACATCCCGGAGCCCCAGAGGCCCAAGGACAAGCCCTTCCTCATGCCCATCGAGGACGTCTTCGGCATAAAGGGCCGTGGCACCGTGGTCACTGGCCGTATCGAGCGGGGCATCATTAAGCCGGGGGACGAGGTGGAGATCGTCGGCTTTGGGGAGACCCGCAAGACGGTTTGCACCGGAGTCGAGATGTTCCGCAAGACGTTGGACGTGGGCGAGGCCGGCGACAACGTGGGCTGCCTCCTACGGGGCATCGAGCGCGACGAGGTGGAACGAGGCCAGGTGCTGGCCGCCCCCGGCTCCATCAAGCCTCACACCAAGTTCGAGGCGGAGGTCTACTGTCTGAGCAAGGAGGAGGGTGGACGCCACACGCCCTTCTTCAACGGCTACCGCCCTCAGTTCTACATCCGCACAACCGACGTGACCGGCACCATCAAGCTCCCGGAGGGCGTGGAGATGGTGATGCCAGGCGATAACATCAAGATGACGGTGGAGCTCATCGCCCCCGTGGCCCTGGAGGAGGGCGTCCGCTTCGCCATCCGCGAGGGCGGCCGCACGGTGGGCGCTGGAGTGCTGACCAAGATCCTCGAGTAAAGGGCATCTGATGGCGAAGAAGGAGGATAGGGTGGTGATAGACCTGGCCTGCACCGAGTGCAGGCAGCGCACCTACACCACCCAGAAGAACCGCCGCAACGACCCCGACCGCCTGGAGCTGCGCAAGTATTGCCCGCGCTGCCGGGGACACCGCCTGCACCGGGAGGCCCGTTAGGGTCCCCCGGTAGGAAGGTGAATGGCATGAATCGCGCCCTCAGGCGCCAGCAGACCAGAGAGGCTAAGGGCCAGGCCAGGGCAGCGCCCGTCCGGGCCCTGCCCCGCACCGCCACCCCCAGGCCCCACGCCCGGCGCGAGGGCGGCGCGCGCTTCATTCGGGTTCCCCGCTTCGCCTCTGATATCATTAGCGAGCTGCGCAAGGTGGTCTGGCCCACCCGCGACGAGATCATCCACCTGACGACGGTGGTGGTGATCATCACCGTCATCCTGGGGGCAGTGCTGGGTTCGCTGGACATCGGTTTCGGCTGGCTTATCGACCACACGATCCTGAGGTAGGGACGGCTAGAGGTGGCAAGGAAGAAAAAGGGAGCCGAGGTCCTGGAAGAGGCCCCGCCTTCTGAAGGTCGGGCGCGAGAGCCCATTATCCCCGAAGACGAGCTATTCCTGCCGGGCCGCTCCTGGTACGTGGTCCACACCTACTCCGGCTACGAGGACAAGGTGAAGGCCAACCTGGAGCAACGCATCAAGTCCATGGACGCGCAGGACCTCGTCTTCCACGTCATCGTGCCCTCGGTGGAAGAGGTGGAGATACGAGAGGGCCAGCGCCGCACGGTATCCCGTAAGATCTTCCCCGGCTACGTCTTGGTCAACATGATCACCCTGAGACAGGACGACCCGACGGCCACGGAGCAGGAGAAGGCCCTCTCGAACAAGGCCTGGACGGTGGTGCGCAACGCGCCCGGCGTCACCGGCTTCGTCGGCTCCGGCACCTCGCCGACGCCCCTGGATAAGTCAGAGGTGATGGCCATCATCGCCCAGATGCGGGCAGAGGAGCCGCGCATCAAGGTGGGCTTCCAGCCCGGCCAAAGCGTCCGCGTGACCGATGGGCCGTTCGCTGACTTCGTGGGCACCGTAGACGAGATAAACATGGAGAAGGGAAAGGTCAAGGTCCTCGTCTCCTTCTTCGGTAGGGAGACCCCTGTCGAACTGGACTTCCTCCAGGTGGAGAGGTTGTAGACCCGGGGCGGCCAGGCTTCTTGAGAGAACGAGAGTACAACCATGGCTAAGAAGATTCGCGCGGTGATCAAGCTCCAGTTGCAGGCGGGGCAAGCCACGCCCGCGCCGCCGGTGGGCCCTGCACTGGGCCAACACGGGGCGAACATCATGGCCTTCTGCAAGGAGTACAACGAGAAGACCGCCAGCCAGGCGGGCAGCATCGTGCCCGTGGAGATCACCGTGTACGAGGACCGCTCCTTCACCTTCGTCCTGAAGACCCCGCCGGCCTCAGACCTCATCCGCAAGGCGCTGGGCATCGAGAAGGGCAGCGCGTCCCCGAAACGCGATAAAGTGGGCAAACTGACCCGGGAGCAGGTGCGGCAGATAGCCGAGATCAAGATGCGAGACCTGAACGCCAACGACATCGAGGCCGCCATGAAGATGGTGGAAGGCACCGCCCGCTCCATGGGCGTGGAGGTAGCATGATGCAGCCCGCCAAGGCAACCAGCAAACCTCGGAGGTCCGTATAGCCATGGCCCACCGCGGCAAGAAGTACAGGGCCGCCTTGGAGAAGGTGGACCGCACGCGCCTCTACGAGCCAGCCGAGGCCATCCGCCTCCTCAAGGAGACGGCCTACGCCAAATTCGACGAGACAGTTGAGCTGCACATCCGCACTGGCCTCGACACCCGCCACGCCGATCAGCAGCTGCGGGGGACCATCGTCCTGCCCCACGGCCTGGGCAAGGGCCAGCGGGTCATCGTCTTCGCCGAGGGCGAGGCGGCCCGCATAGCCGAAGAGGCCGGCGCAGACGTCGTGGGCGGGGACGACCTGATCAAGAAGATCGAGGGCGGTTGGCTGGAGTTCGAGGTGGCCCTGGCCGTCAAGGAGATGATGGGGAAGGTAGGCCGCTTGGGCCGCATCCTCGGCCCCCGGGGCCTCATGCCCAACCCCCGCACCAACACCGTGGTGGAGGCCGAGGACCTACCTAAGGCTATCCGCGACGCCAAACAGGGCCGCGTCGAGTTCCGCACCGACCGCACGAACCTGGTGCACGCGCCCCTGGGCAAGGTCAGCTTCGAGGAAAACGCCCTCCTGGAGAACCTCTCAGCCCTCATCGAGGCCATCGTGCGGGAGAAGCCCTCCGGCGCTAAGGGCCAGTACATCCGCAGCATAACCCTGGCGACGACCATGGGCCCGGGGATCAAGCTGGACGTACCAGCCACCCTTTCCCTAGCCACGGCCGCTGCCGTGTGATAAGATTTTTTCAACTGAAAAGAAGCCTTTGGCCGCAGACAGCAGGCGTCCCTTTGGGACTTAATCCCGCCTCTTGAGCGGGGCCCGCCGAGGCGCAAGGACACCGGGCTGGGCAGAAGCTTCAGCCCCTGGGTTGATCCCTTGCCACGCGGCAAGGGCTTTTTGTTGAGCGCAAGAGACCAGAGGGGCCAGTGGCCCCAGGGGGACCTGATGCCAACGCAGAAGAAGATCGATACGGTGGCGCAACTGAAGGAGCGCCTGGAACGCGCTACCCTCGTAGCCAGCGCCCAGTACCGCGGCCTCACCGTCAAGGAGATGGAGGATATGCGGCGGCGCCTGAGACAGGGCGGCGTCGAGGTCAGGGTGGTCAAGAACACCCTGTTGCGCTTGGCGGCGGAGCAGGCCGGCCATCCGGAGCTCTTCAACATCGTGCAGGGGCCGACAGCGCTGGCCATCACCTACGACGACGTCATCGAGGCCGCGAAGGCCATCACCGGCTACGCCCAAGGGGCGCCGCAGGCCTTCTCCCTCATTGGCGCCTACCTCGACGGCCAGGTGCTAACCCCGGCGGAGCTGCGGGAGCTGGTCAAGATACCGCCGCGGCCCGTCCTTCTGGCCCAGCTATTGGGAACGATGCAATCACCCCTGGCGACTTTCTCCGGCCTGCTGGACGCGCCCCTGCAAGAGTTTAGCGGGCTCCTGAGGGCGCTCTTGAGCCAACTGCCGGGGCTGATCGAGGCCCGCGCCCGACAGTTGGAAGGGGCCTGACCACTACGTCGACAGCGAAG
>DAOUAG010000261.1:0-10373 GCA_034433815.1 Dehalococcoidia bacterium
GGTCACAGCGCCGGCGGTCAGGGGCCAAGGTTATGGCGCTGCCCTGGTGCGCCGGGCCATCCAGGAGGCGAGGAAGATGGGAGTGCTGCGCCTGTACCTCTTCACGATGGACAAGGCGCCGTTCTTCCAGCGTTTCGGCTTCCAGCGCTGCACGATGGAGGACTTCGAGCCGGCCGCGCGCCAGTGCACCCAGTACCAGCTTCTGGAGGAGCACCCGGAGGTGGCCCGGGTCGTGACAGCCATGCGGCTCGATCTCGAGACTACCGAGGGAGGCACCCGGCTGTCTTAGGGAACGACCTCCACGCCCGAACCCGCCGCTGCCTCGCCGATGCGCCACAGGGGGAGTTTGGCGGCCGCGAACCTGGCCTCCGCTTCCGGCGCCCGGTTGGCTGGCAGGGCGAAGAGCAGGCCGCCCGACGTCTGCGGATCGAAGAGGACGTGCTCCAGCGCCTCTGGGATGTCGGGAGCGAGGCTGGCCTTGCCGGCCAGGTACTTGCGGTTGCGGGACGCACCCCCCGTGACGATGCCAGCCGCGGCGTACTCCAGGGCCCCAGGTAGGACCGGCACCGCGGAGGCGGTGATGCGCAAGGCCACCCCGCTGGCGGCCGCCATCTCGTAGGCGTGGCCCAGGAGGCTGTAGCCGGTGACATCCGTCAGGGCGTGCACACCGGCCTCCCGCAGGATGTGCGACGGATGGCGGTTCAGGCGGGTCATGCTATCGATGGCGGCCGCTAGGTGCTCCGGCGAGGCGGCGTCCCGCATGGCGGCCGTGGTCACGATGCCGGTGCCCAGCGGTTTGGTGAGGTAGAGGGCATCGCCGGGCTGCGCCCCCGCCTTGGTCAAGACGCCGTCGGGGTGCACGAGCCCTAGGACGCAGAGGCCGTACTTGGGCTCGGCGTCGATTATCGTGTGTCCGCCGGCCAGGATACCGCCCGCCTCCTGGACCTTATCGTTGCCGCCCCGCAGGATGGCGGCGATGGTGTCCGGGGCCATGTCCTCTGGGAAGGCAGCGATGTTCAGGGCCAGCAGGACCTCTCCCCCCATAGCGTAGACATCGCCCATGGCGTTGGCGGCGGCGATGGCCCCGTACGCGTAGGGGTCATCGCCCAGCGGCGCGAAGAAGTCCACCGTCAGGACCACCGCCTGCTCTGCGTTCAGCCGGTAGACGGCGGCGTCGTCGGGCACGGCGAGGCCGACCAGCAGGTCCGGGTGGTGACCTGTGGTCCGGTCCGCCAGATAGCGCAGCACCTGCGCTAGGGTTTCAGCCCCGGCCTTGCCGGCTCAACCGGCGCAAGAGGCAAGCTGCGTCAGACGTTCGGGCTTGGCCGCCATCCTTCTCCTTTCCAAAGCTGTGTCGGGCCCCGGCGCCTACAGTATAGATGCCTGCCGGTTGGCCAGTAACCCCTGCCTGCGTGCAAAATGGAGCGGTGATCCGCAGTTATCTAGCGCCGGCCATGGCAGCGGCCCTCGTTTTCGTCTGCGCCTGTTCCGAGTCTGGCGGCCCGCCAAACTCGCCGGCACCCGTGGCCGTGACGGTGACTGCCGGCTCTACCTCCGCCTCGGGCCCAACCGAATCGCCGGTTGCAGCCCCAGGCGAGACGCCGCGGCCAGGGGCCCACGTGTCGCTGGAGTGGCTGGACGGCGATGGAATCGTTCCGAACCTGCCGTTCCCGTTCGCCCCGGCCGTTGCTGATCCATCCCTCGCAGCAGAGATTCGGGAGGCCCTTTCGGGGGTTGAAGGGGACGTTTCGGTAGTGGTTCACAACCTTGCGGACGGCCGCTGGGCAGCCTACAACGAGTCTCGCGTCTATTACGCCGCGAGCACATACAAGATGTCTTTACTCTACGAGGCGTACCGCCAGGTGGAAGCAGGCGAACGGGCGCTCTCGGATGTCCTTACGCTGGAGGAGAAGTACGTAGAGTACGATTTGGGGACGCTGGAGTACCTGGGGCTGCACGCTGGCGACACCCTGACCCTCGAGGACGCCCTACGGGCGATGATAGTGGTGAGCGATACCCCCACGGCCGTGCTGCTACAGGACACCCTGGGCGCCGCCCGGGTAGACCAGACGCTCCACTCCCTGGGGCTCACGGACACCGAGTTCAACAACCGTGACCTGCCGGCCACCGCTGGGGACATGGCTCGCCTCATGGAAGCGATCGCGTCTGGCGAGGGCGTGGGGAACGAGTCGCGGTTGGCGATGCTCTCTCTCCTGATGCAAGAGGAGGTCACGGGGGGAGTGATCTCTGCGGTGCCGCCGGGCACGCCGGTGGCCCACAAGTCGGGGAATCTAGGTACGTATAACCATGACATCGCCCTGGTCTGGGGGCCGGCGGGCCCATACGTGATCGCTGTGATGACGGACACCGAGCTGGGCTGGGACCCGGTGGTGGCTGTGGCTTCGGCGGTCTGGCGCTACTTCGACGAAAACCGTGGCTCCTTCTCGCAGTAGCGGCGGACAATCTACGCCTTCGTCTCTCACACCCGCCGTTGTCATCGCCCGCCTCTCGGAGCTTTATGGCGTCCCCATCTGGCGGCCCCACGGCGATCCCATGGCGGAGCTCGTGCTCACGATCCTTTCCCAGAACACCTCGGACGCTAACTCTGGCCGCGCCTTCATGCGTCTCCTGGCGCGTTTCCCGACGTGGGAGGACGTGATGTTGGCGCCGGAGGAGGCCCTGGCGGAGGCCATCGCTGTGGGGGGGTTGGCCAACCGGAAGGCCCCGACGATCAAGGCGGCGTTGGCCCAGGTGTTGCGGCGCCGGGGAAGCTTCGATCTCGGCTTCCTGAAGGAGCTTCCTGTGCCAGAGGCCAAGGCCTGGCTGCGCTCGTTGCCAGGCGTGGGGCCGAAGACGGCGGCCTGCGTGCTGATGTTCGCGCTAGGGAGGCCAGCGCTGCCCGTGGACACCCACGTGCACCGGGTGGCGCGACGTCTAGGCCTGACGCCCGCAGGCGTCAGCCCCGAAAAGGCCCACGACATACTGGAGGCGCTGCTGGCGCCGGACGAGGTCTACCCATTCCACGTGCTGCTCATCAAGCATGGGCGGCGGCTCTGCCGCGCGCAGCGGCCCCTGTGCCCGCAATGCCCCTTACGTGACCTCTGCCCCTCGGCGCCGCTCCATCTACCGGCGAACGTGTAAGACGCCACGCCGCCGGTGGTATCCTGCAATCGGGATGGTGACCACGGCGCGCCCCGTGTACCTTGGTCTGAGCCGCGAGGAGCTGCGGGGTCGCATAGAGGCGGCCTGGGAGCTGATGCGCATGCCCTGCCGCGTCTGTCCGCGGAACTGCCGGGTTGACCGGGCGGCGGATGATCGCCGCGGCTTCTGCCGCGTCGGGTCCCGCGCCGTCGTCTACTCCTACCACCCTCACTTCGGTGAGGAACCTCCCCTCGTGGGCAGTGGTGGCTCCGGCACCATCTTCTTCTCCTCCTGCAACCTGGCCTGCGTCTACTGTCAGAACTGGGAGATATCGCAGCTACGCCTGGGCGAGGAGGTGGAACCGGAACAGCTCGCCGGAATGATGCTCCATCTTCAAGCGATGGGTTGTCACAACATCAACTTCGTCTCGCCAACGATATACGTGCCGCAGATCCTGGCGGCGCTGCCGATGGCCATCGATGGCGGGCTGCGGGTGCCCATGGTGTACAACACGGGCGGCTACGATTCTGTGGAGTGCCTCCGCCTGCTGGACGGGGTGATCGATATCTACATGCCCGATATCAAGTACTCCGACGAGAGGACGGCCGGGAAGTACTCCATCGTCAAGGACTACTACGCCCGCACGAAGGAGGCGGTGCGGGAGATGCATCGCCAGGTGGGGGACCTAATCGTGGAGAACGGGATAGCCGTGCGAGGGCTAATCATCCGCCACCTGGTGCTGCCCGGCGGGCTGGCCGGTACCGAGGAGGTGATGCGTTTCATCGCCGAGGAGCTGTCGCGGGATACTTACGTGAACGTGATGGCCCAGTACCGGCCGGAGAACAAGGCGTGGCGCTATGCTGAGTTATCGCGGCGCATCACGAGCGAAGAGTATCGCGAAGCCTTGGCTATTGCCCGCCGCCACGGCCTGTGGCGGTTTGCAGACTAGGGCCTTGACACGGTCTCGGTCTGCGGCATACCGTATACGTATCGTGACGGTAGCATTCGGCGGCCGGGAGAGGCGACGCGCCCGACCCATGACGGGTGGGGCGCCTTCGCATGCCTGCCGCTGAGGCCGTCATCTAGTTCCCCGGCACGCGCGAACAGCCTGCCCCACCCTTTGGCGGTGGGGCAGTTCCTTTTTTCGGTGAGGCGCTAGGAGGTGAAAGGCCATGATCAGGGCGGCGATAATCAACGTTACGGGATACGCGGGGGCGGAGTTGGCCCGGCTCCTCTACAGGCACCCCGAGATCCGTGTGACCAGCGTGACCGGGCGCAGCCTGGTCGGGAAGCCATTGGGGGACGTATTCCCGCACCTCGCTTGCTACGACCTCACGATCGGAGCCGAGGTGGACGGGAGCGTGGACTTCGTGTTCTCGGCCTTGCCACACGCTGCTAGCGCCGAGGCCCTGGCGCCGCTGGTGCGGGCCGGAGTGCCGGCCGTGGACATAAGCGCCGATTTCCGGCTCAAAGACCCGAAGGTCTACGCCCAATGGTATGGCGCAGAACATCCCGCCCCGGACCTCTTGCCCACGGCCGTCTACGGCCTGGCGGAGCTGGACCGGGAGGCAGTGCGCTCCGCCCGTCTCGTCGCCAACCCGGGCTGCTATCCGGAGAGCGCGCTTCTGGCCCTGGCGCCGGCGCTGCGGGCGGGGATCATCGGCCCCGATATCATCATCGACTCCAAGTCCGGAGTGTCCGGCGCCGGCAGGGGACTGGACCTGAAGTACCACTTCGCCGAGGCTGACGAGAGCGTGTCGGCCTACGGTCTGGCGGGCCATCGCCACTTGCCTGAGATCGTCCAGGAGGCCACGCGGCTGGCCGAGGGGTCGGCCCCGCTAAGGGTTACCTTCACTCCTCACCTTATACCTATGAGCCGGGGAATCCTATCGACCTGCTACGCGCCGCTGGTGCCCGGCCGTCTGCCAGCCGGTGATGGGGCGAGGAATGCCGTGGTGGAGCTCTACCAGGAGTTTTACGCTGGCGAAACCTTCGTGCGGGTCGTGAGCGCACCGCCTGCCACCAAGCACGTCCAGGGCAGCAACCTTTGTCTCGTCTACCCTACGGTGGACGCCCGGACAGAACGGCTGGTGGTGGTGAGCGTCATCGATAACCTGGTGAAAGGCGCCGCCGGCCAGGCGATCCAGAACATGAACTTGATGATGGGGCTCCCTGAGACGATGGGCCTGGACGGCCTGCCTCTCTATCCGTAGGGAGCCATTCCCAAGAAAGGGGCACAAGATGACGGAAGATGTGGCTCAAGTGACGGAGGAGATCCAGATCTTGCCGGAAGGCGGCGTCACTTCCCCGGCCGGCTTCACGGCCGGTGCGGTGCACGTCGGAGTCCGCAGCGATTGGCAGAAGCTGGACGTGGCCTTGCTCTATTCGGAGGCTCCCTGCGCGGCGGCGGCCGTCTTCACCAGCAACTCGCTGAAGGCAGCGCCGGTGCTAGTTACCCAAGAGCACCTGAAGGACGGCCGGGCGCAGGCGGTGGTCGTCAACGCCGGTTGCGCCAACGCCGCCACCGGCCGAAAGGGGCTAGAGAACGCCGCGCGGATGGCGCAGCTCGCCGCCGCGCGTCTGGGCATAGACCCGCGCGATGTCATCGTCGCCTCGACGGGGGTCATCGGCACGCAGCTACCCATGGAGCGCATCGCAGAAGGCATCGAGCGGATCGTGCTCACTGCCAGCGGAGGCCCCGATTTCGCCAAGGCCATCATGACTACTGACACAGTACCTAAGCAGGTTGCCGTGCGCTGCGGAGCCTGGACTATTGGGGGCGCAGTGAAGGGCGTCGGCATGATCCACCCCAATATGGCCACCATGCTCTGCTTCTTGACGACGGATGCCCCCGTCGCGCAACCCTTCTTGGCCAGCGCTCTCAGGGCCGCAGTAGAAGAATCCTTCAACATGATCGACGTGGACAGCGACACCAGCACCAACGACATGGCTGTGGTGCTGGCCAACGGTCTGGCGGGCGGCCAACCCATCGATGCTTCCCACCCGCGGGCCGAGAGCTTCGCCCGGGCCCTGGCAGCGGTCTGCACCCACCTGGCGAAGGCCATGGTCGCCGACGCTGAGGGCGGCAGCAAGGTCATCGAAGCCAGGGTGGAGGGGGCGGCTTCAGCCTCCGATGCCCGCAAGGCGGCCCGCGAGATCGTCTCGTCGTTAGGTGTCAAGACCGCTATGTATGGCCAGGATCCCAACTGGGGCCGGATCTTGGCGGCGGTGGGCAACAGCGGAGCCCAGTTGGATATGGACCGGGTGGCCCTGTACATCCGGAAGCCAGACGGGACCGAGCTGTGCCTGTACAGGAACGGCGGGCCCCAGCCCATCGATCTCGCCGAGGCCAAGGCCTGCCTCGAGCCCAGGGATGTGTACGTGCGCCTGGACCTGGGCCTGGGCGAAGGCGCAGCAACGGCCTGGGGCTCCGATCTGACGGAAGATTACGTGCGGCTCAACAGCCTTTACACTACCTAGCCTGAGGGCAATGATCATGGGCGAGACGGGACGCATCGGCGAAATCCTCGTGGTGAAGGTCGGGGGTTCGACCCTCGGCAGCCACGACACGACGTTGGAGGATGTGGTTTATCTTCAGAGGCATGGGCTGCGGCCTGTACTGGTGCACGGCGGGGGCGCCCTGATCAGCGACTGGCTGACCAGACATAACGTCCCCACGCGCTTCGAACGCGGCCTGAGGGTGACGGACGCCGAGACCCTGCGCGTGGTGGTGGCCGTGCTGGCCGGGTTGGTGAACAAGGAGATGGTGGCGGCCATCGCGGCCCTGGGCGGTCGCGCCGCTGGTCTTTCGGGCGTGGACGGCGGCTTGTTGCGCGGGCAGATCGTCGATGAGGACTTGGGCTACGTAGGTGAGGTGACCCGCGTGGACGCCGGTTTCCTCGCCCGCCTACTGGATGACGGACTGGTGCCGGTGGTGGCGCCGCTGGCCGTTCTCGAGCGGGACGGCCGGTTAACACCGCAGCTTCTCAACGTAAATGCCGACGTCGCAGCCGGGGCCATCGCCGCCGCCCTGGGGGCCCGCTGGCTAATCTTCCTCACCGATGTGGAGGGAGTCCGCGGGCAGGACGGTGCCATCGTGGGAGAGCTTTCCGAGGGGGAGGCCCAGCGGCTGCTATCCGCCGGCGTGGTGCAAGGGGGTATGATACCCAAGGTGGAGGCCTGTTTGGCGGCCGCGCGGGCTGGCGTGTCCAGCGTCATCGCAGACGGACGGCGGAGCCACGCCCTGCGAGATATCGTCGAGGGCAACGTCACGGGCACCTTGGTGAAGGGAGTCTAGAGATGCCAGAACACTGGATGGAGCTGGAGCAGAGGTACTTCCTGCCCGTCAGCAAACGCCTGCCCGTCGTGCTGGTGCGGGGCGAAGGCAGCCGGGTATACGACCAGTCAGGCAGGGGGTATCTGGATTTCTTGGCTGGCATAGCGGCCAACAGCCTCGGGCATTGCCATCCAGAGGTGGTGAAGGCGATCCACCAGCAGTCCAAGGAGCTCATGCACACGTCCAACTACTACTACACCATCCCCCAGCTCCAGTTGGCGGAGCTGCTGTGCCGGCTGAGCGGCATGGACAAGGTCTTCTTCTGTAACAGCGGCGCCGAGGCCGTAGAGGGCTGCATCAAGGTGGTGAGGAAGTGGGGCAAGGAGAAGCGGGACGGCGCCTACGAGATCATCGTTGCCGAAAACGCTTTCCATGGCCGCACCATGGCCACCCTCTCGGCCACCGGAAACGAGAAGTACAGGGCTCCCTTCGTGCCTCTTTTGGAGGGTTTCGTCCGCGTCCCCTTCAACGATGTCGAGGCTATCAAGAGGGCCACTACTGCCAAGACCGCCGCCGTGATGCTGGAGCCCATCCAGGGCGAGGGTGGCGTCAACGTCCCCGATGACGGCTATCTGCCCCAGGTCAGGAAGTGGTGCGACGAGGCTGGCATCCTGCTGGTCTTGGACGAGGTACAGACCGGCGTGGGCCGTACCGGGAAGCTTTTCGCCTACCAGCACTATGGCATCGAGCCCGACTGCCTGGCGGTGGCCAAGGCCCTGGGCAGCGGCTTCCCCATCGGGGCCTTCTTGATCAAGGATTCTTGCAACGTCCTGAGCGCGGGCGAGCACGGCACCACCTTCGGCGGCAACGCACTGGCTTGCGCCGTGGGGTACGCGGTTCTGAAATACATCTCGGAGCATGACATCCCAGGCCAGGTGGCCAAGAAGGGCGAGCGGCTGGAGCGCCGACTGCGTTCCCTGGCCGATCGCCACCGGATGGTGGTGGAGGTGCGGGGAAAGGGCCTCATCTGGGCCATCGAGCTGGACAGGCCGGTGGCGGAGGAGGCCGTAAACCTCTGTCTGGAGGAGGGTCTTTTGGCCAACAACGTGAAGCCGACCGCGTTGCGCCTGATCCCGCCCCTCATCGTGACGGATGATGAGATCGATCAGGCTGTAGAGATCATCGACCGGGTGTTGACCAGGCTGGAAAAGGGCCAGCCGAAGTGAGGAGAGATGGCTGAGAAGATCGTACTTGCATACTCAGGCGGGCTGGACACATCGGTGGCCATCCGCTGGCTGAAGGAAGAGCGGGGTTACGACGTTATAGCGGTGACGGTGGACGTCGGTATGGACCGGGAGCGGGAGACGCTGCACTCACGAGCGTTGGCAGCGGGGGCCTCTAAGTTCGTGTGGCGCGACGACCAGGAGGTCTTCATCCGGCATTTCGCTTTCGCGGCCTTGGCGGCCGGGGCGCGCTACCAGGGGGTGTATCCTCTGGCCACGGCCCTGTCGCGCCCGCTGATCGCGCAGGAGGTGGTGGCGGTGGCCCGGGCCGAGGGGGCCACGGCGGTCTCCCACGGCTGCACGGGCAAGGGCAACGACCAGGTGCGCATCGATGTCTCAGTGCAGGCCCTGGCCCCGGACCTGAAGATCGTGGCGCCGCTGCGGGAGTGGGAGATGGACCGGGAGGCCGAGATCGCCTACGCCCAAGAGCATAACATTCCCGTCAGCGTCACCAAGGCGAGCCCCTACAGCATCGACGAGAACCTCTGGGGCCGCAGCATCGAGTGCGGGGTTCTGGAAGACCCCTGGGCGGAACCGCCGCCGGACGTCTTCGCCTGGACCAGGTCTCCCGCGGAGGCGCCCGATGACCCCGCTTACGTCGAGATAGGGTTCGAGGCTGGGGTGCCGGTGTCCCTGGATGGCCGAGAGATGGACGGAGTCTCCCTGGTCAAGCGCCTGAACGCCTTGGCCGGGGAGCACGGCGTGGGCCGCATCGATACGGTGGAGGACCGGCTGGTGGGCATCAAGTCCCGCGAGGTCTACGAGGCCCCGGCGGCGGTCACCCTGTTGGCCGCCCACGAGGCACTCGAAGCCCTAACCTTGTCCAAGGAGCAGCGCCGCCTGAAGGCCCGGATCGCCCAGGAATACGCGGACCTGGTCTACAACGGCCTCTGGTTCACGGCGCACCGGCAGGACCTCGATGCTTACGTCCGGTCCACCCAGCGCCACGTAACCGGCACTGTGCGCATGAAGTTGCACAAGGGTAACGCGGTGGCCGTGGGCCGCAAGTCGCCCCGGAGCCTCTACGACTTCTCGCTGGCCACCTATGACAAGGGGGATCAGTTCGACCGGACGGCGGCTGTTGGCTTCATCAACATCTGGGGTCTGCCCGTGCGGGTGCAGGCCCAGGCCCAGACTGGCGAGGGCGCTGAACAAGGGTAACGCGCGAGCCGGCCGCTCGCCGACCCTTCTGCTCTTGGGCGGGGCCCTAGTGTCGGCGGCAGCCCTTCTGGCGGCGGCTTGTGGCGGCCAGGAGGCGCCTGACGCCGGCCAGATGACGGTCGTCCTGCCCTCGCCGTCGCCGCGGCTCACGCCGGCGCCGACGCCTAGCCCACCGCTGGCGCCTTCGGCCAGCCCCTCGCCGGCTCCTATCGTCACTCCGGAGCCGACGCCAGCTCCGGAGCCGACGGTGGCGCCGCCGGCGGTGGTGGTTCGCAAGGGGAACACGCAGCGGAAGGCGGTCACGCTGACCTTCGATGCCGGCTCGGATGCGGGTTACACGGGCGATATCCTGGATACGCTGGCGGCGAACGGGATCACCGCCGCTTTTGGGGTTACGGGGAAGTGGACAGAGCAGAATCCGGACCTGCTCCGACGCATCGTGAAAGAGGGGCACATTCTCATCAATCACAGCTACGACCACGCCTCCTTCACCGGCAGCTCAACCGGCAAGC
>DAOUAG010000262.1:0-9088 GCA_034433815.1 Dehalococcoidia bacterium
ACTTGCCGCTGCCCCTTGGCCCTGCGCGCTTCAACACCTTCCTCAACCGGTACGGGTCATAGAGCACTTGGATCCCCGACAACCCTCTGGCGCAGATCTTGCCGTCGACGGTGGCGGCTTCGGCGGGCGGTGTGTCGTAGGGCAGATTGGGCAGCAGCTGCTTGGCCGAGTACGGGCTGCCATCGATCTTGACGACAACACCGTCCTTGATCTTGACCTTGACATTGCAGCGGATCTGGCAGCCGAGGCAGGCTGTGTAGATGATGTTCTCGGGCTTGGCGAGGGTGTACTCCGCCGTCGGCTTGATCTCCCTCCCGGGCGAGCGGTCGGCGATATCGAGCAGCCAGGGGAGCTGGACAGCAGCGATGGCGCCCGTGCCCAGCAACGCCGACGTCTTGATGAAGGACCGGCGGTCCAACTGCGATCCGAGGAAACCGTTCCCCTTCTCGCTCATGATGTCACCTCCTTGCGGCCGGAGATAAGCGGCAGGATCCGAAATCCCAGCATGAAGAACCCGACGGCGAAGGACACGCTGAAGATGAACACCAGCCACTCCATGGCGCTAGGGAAGTAGCTGTACGATAGGCGGTCGTCCACATACGCCGTGTCCAGCCCCTCAAGCTGGGGTTCGATCAGACCAGGGATCACTATGTTCAGGCGGGTGGCCAGGAAGCAGGCAGCGACCAGGAAACAGGCGATGCCCACCCAGGTAATGTCCTTTGGCCGGAAGGTCAGCATGAAGATCGGGACTACCGCGCCAAGCCCAACCTGGAAGACCCAAAAGACCCACGGGTAGGGGCCACCGAGAACCTGGTATAGCGGCCTGGACTCAGCGGGGACGTCCGCATACCAGGTGATGCTGTATTCTGCCCAGACCATGATCAGGTATATGGCCAGGAGCCCAAGGGTGACCTGGCCCAGGAAGGTCACCATCTCCTTGTGCTCTTTGCTCTCTCGCTCGGGCCAGAGGAAGGCGGCGATGAAGGTCAGGAGGCCGCCTCCTGACACCAAGGCGCCGACGATGAAAAGCAGGGGGTACAAGGGCGCGTTCCAGAAACCGCGGGCGCCCACCACCCCGAACAGCGCCCCCACGCCCCCGTGGAAGGCGATAGCCAAAGGCACGCCGATTGCCCCTAGGACCCGCACCACTCGCATGTCGCCAGAGGGGTCGTAGTTGACCACCGGCGCCAGCGCAGTCCCCCCGCGGAACGCGTCACCGAATCGCCCCAGGAGAAGGGAGGCCACCCGCCCGCGGAGGTTCCGCTGCCCGGCGATCTCCACCAGGTCCTTACGCAGGGCGAACCAGAGCTCGATGGTAAGGAGGATAGTGTAAGCCGTGTATAGCCACACCATCCAGGCCATCATGGACAGGGGTTGCCCCCTCGTGAAGACGAAGTAGAAGCGCTCCATGTGGCCGAGGTCCATCCAGATGGTGAGGAGGGCGGCCAAAAGGGATACCAGCGC
Organism: Dehalococcoidia bacterium; assembly: GCA_034433815.1. Lineage (GTDB taxonomy): Bacteria > Chloroflexota > Dehalococcoidia > SM23-28-2 > RBG-16-64-32 > DAOUAG01. The sequence continues at coordinate 1,465 of DAOUAG010000262.1, forward strand.
CGTGAACAGGGCCAGCTTGCCGATGGGTTCCAGGCGCCGGAAACCGAAAACGTAGATCATGGCGGAAAGAAGGAAGGAGCCGGCCGAGAGGCCCACGAGGTACACATAGGCGGCCACCCAGAGGCCCCAGGGGATGCTGCTAGTGTAATTGGCGAGTTCGTGGCCGCTGGTGAGGCGCAGGCCGAGGCCCACCAGCCCAGCTGTGAATGCCGCCAGCCAGACAACGCCTAGAGGGATCGCTACCGGTCTCGATGTCAAATCCAGTCGCATGTTTCCCTCCTATACCAGGTAGTAGACCTTGGGATTGGTCCCGTGCTCTTCCTTTAGACGCATGACCCGCTCTGAACCGATGAGCTCGCTGACTAGGCTCTCGGGATCGTTCTTGTCGCCGAAGAAGGTGGCGCCCCCTACGCAGGTGGTCACACAGGCCGGCAGCATACCCGCATCCAGACGGTGGATGCAGAACTGGCACTTGCGGGCGTTACCCACTGGTGAGGAGCTGCCATCCCGCTTCCACTCCCGCCCGTACTCCGGGGAAGCGGACTCCTCGTACGGCTGCTTGGCCGGCGTGCCGTCCGTGTAATCTTCGCCGAAGTCGAAGTAGCGCGCGCCGTAGGGGCAGGCCGTCAGGCAGTAGCGGCAGCCGATGCAGGCGTTGTAGTCGATGACGACGATCCCGTCCTCCCGCTTCCAGGTGGCGCCTACCGGGCAGACCTCTGTGCAGGGCGGGTCGTCGCACTGCATGCAGGGCCGGGGCAGGAACCGCATGCTGACGTTCGGGTATTCGCCGATCTCCTCCTCGATGACGGGGCGATAGACGACCCCCGGCGGCAGGTGGTTTTCGGCCTTGCAGGCCACTGTGCAGGCGGAGCAGCCGATGCACTTCTGGAGGTCGATGACCATGATCCACTTGCGCTGGTCCATCGGCTTCTCCATGGCCCTCTTCAGCTCTTCCTGCATCCTTATGAGGGCCGCCTTCTTGGGCACCCCATCGGCCGGGCGAGCAACGCGAGGCAGCGCTCCCTGGCGTATGTCCATCACTAAGGGCACATCGGTAGGCTTGACCGGCGCGTCTATGACATCCCGGACTGCGACGCCGCCGCGCTCAGCCTTCGCCTGGTCCAGGAACCGCCTGCGCCAGACTGCGGGGTCACCCGGGAAGTCGCTCCGTGTCTTGCCCTTAGTCGCCAGGAGCCCCATATGGGCCAGGGCGCCCCCTGCAGCCAACGCCGGCAAGCCGGACGCGAGCTTGCCCAGGAACTTCCGGCGGCTCGATCTCACGGCCATAGGTCACCTCCTTGAGCTTGCTGGCTCTGATTCGAGCATTCTGCCGCGCTTCGGCCCAATCTCCACCCCTCGCCCCGGCGCGTTTGTGGAAACATTTGTGAAACTCCCCACAATCAGACTAGCCCAGGTGACCGCGGATGTCTGTCGGGCAGGGTTGTGATCTTTTTCACGACTTGGGCCGGATAGCAGCCAGGCCCTTATCCTGGCGGGCCCATGACCCTCGTGGCGCTATCCCGGAAAAACCGTGATCCCTGGCCTACGGCTCCGGGCGCGGGTCGTCCAGCAGCCCCTTGGCGATGGCGTAGCGAACCAGCTGCGCCCGCCCGCGGAGACCCAACTTCTCCATGATGTGGGCGCGGTGGGTCTCGACGGTATTGACGCTGATCAGAAGCTGGTCAGCTATCTGCTGACTGGTGTTGCCCAGGGCCACCAGCCGCAGGACCTCCAACTCCCTGGGCGAAAGCTCGCCGCCGGCCTCCTGCACCTTCGCCGGCGGCGGTTGCTTCAGATAGGAATCGATTAGGCGGCCCAGAAGGGATGGATATATGAAGGACTCGCCCCGGTGAACAGCCCTAATGGCATCGATAAGCTCCGTATCTGCCGCGCGTTTCAGGACGTACCCGGACACGCCCAGCTCCAGAAACTGGCGGAGGTAGCCTTCGTCGTCATACATGGTGAGGACGATGATGCGGACGCCCGGAGCCTGGGCGCGGACCTGGCGGGCCACCTCCAACCCGTTCATGTCTGGCATAGCGATGTCCAGAAGAAGGATGTCGGGCTGGAGTTGGATGACTTGTTCGATGGTCTCCTGACCGGTGCCAGCGTCGCCTACGACCTGGAAATCGGGCCTGGACTCCAAGAGCAGCCGAAGCCCAGAGCGGATTACAGCGTGATCGTCAGCGATCAGTACTCGGATCGGCGCCACGTCCGTCACCATCCAAGGGCACCTCGACGAAGACGGCCGTGCCAGCGCCCGGGCGCGACTCAATGGTCAGGGAGCCGCCAACGAGGGCAGCTCGCTCCTCCATGCCTAAGAGCCCCAGCTTCTGGGCGGGCGTGCCAGCCCGGCGCAGGCGGTCAACGTCGAAGCCCTTGCCATCGTCTTCCACAACGAGGATAGCACGGCCGTCCCGCTTGTCCAGCAGCACGCTTACGCTCTGCGCCTCGGCATGCCTGACCACGTTCGTCAGCGCCTCCTGGGCGATGCGATAAAGGGCCGTTTCCATCTGCGGGTTCAGACGGACACCCGCCAGGCTGCCGGGGTGAAAATCGACCTCGATGCCGAACTTACGACCGTAGTCAGACACGTACCTCTGGAGCGCGGCCACAAGGCCCAGATCGTCCAGGGTGCTGGGCCTCAGCTCCAGCGCCATGTCCCGCATCAGGTCGAGGGTGCCCGCGGTCAGAGCACGGAGTTCTGCTGTCCTTGCTTTTTCGGCCGGCGTATGACTGTTGTCCTCGAGGTCTTTGAGCCCCAGCAGCACCGACGTCAGGGCCTGGCCGGCCTCATCGTGCAGCTCCCGGGCGATCCGCTTGCGCTCCTCCTCCTGGGCTGCTATGACCTTGCCTAAGAGCTGTGTCCTCTCCTGCTCCTTCTCCAGGAGTTGCTCCGTCATTGCGTTGAAGGCGGCCGCCACATCGGCCGTTTCGTCACGAGTGGACAGATGAACCCGGGACGATAGATCGCCCCGGCCCACGGCCCTGGCTGCCTCCGCCAAGCGTGCAAGGGGCCTGGTGAGGAAGGTTGCCAGCCCGTAGCCAACTACTAGGCCGGCAGCCAAGACCACGCCGGTCAGCGCCAGGAGACGAAAGGTCAGGTCGTTGATCTGCCCCTCCAGCCGCTCCTGTCCCAGGCCGATTCGGATCACTCCTCCGCGGCCACTCGTTATGCGATAGGCGACGTCCAGCACGTCGCCCCTCGTGGTTTCGATACTGCGCAGGGAATAGGCCTGGCCCGGCGGCACCGCGTTGGCCTCTCTAAGGCCGAGAGGCAACCCCTGTGGGAAGGTGCTAGCCTGGACGGTTCCATCGGCATCGAACACCACTATGTACTGAATATCGCCGTCGCTCATGGCCAGGTCATTGATGCGGCTGTAAAGGCCATAGATGTCGCTGGTAAGGATCATCTCCCCCGCCCGGCTCTCAAGGTCGCGGGCCAGCGTCAAGGCCCGCTTCTCCAGCTCGTCACGGGAGATCCCAGAGAGCGTCAGCCGCGCGTGCAAGGTGCCGCCAAGCCCTAGCATCATGATGAGGAGTACGATGGCGACGAGGATCTTGAAGCGCAAGCTCACGGTCTCACCTGCTTATGGTCCCAGGCCGCGCTCCCGCAGGAAGACTCGCATCTCTCGCACCGAATCGTAGATGGAGTCGTCCGGCACGATGAAGCGATCGATCCCGAGGGCTTGGAGAACACCCCTCCCAACGGGATCTTCATCCATCGCCAAGAGGGTGGACCTCAGCACAGCCTTGAGGCCCGGGTCCAGGCGGGGGTTAACCACGATGGGGCTGATGCCGTAGGGGCCCCATTGCTCTATTACCTTCACCTTCGCGGTCACATCCGGTTCGGCGCGCCGCATGTAAGTAAAGACTATGCTGTCCACTGCCGCCGCGGCCACGACTCCGGAGGCGACGGCGCGCACGGAACTGTCATGAGCATACGTGAAGGTGGTGCGGCTGAAGAAAGAATCCGGCGTTTCACCCATGAGGGCGAGCTGATACACGGGCACCAGCCGGCCGCTGTTGGACAGGGGATCGGTAAAGGCGAAGCTCTGCCCCCGCAAGTCGGCAAGGGACCGGGCCTCCGATCCACTTTGCACGATGAGGAACGAATAGTACGCCGCCTCCCCGTTGATCTGCGGGGCGACCAACAGCTCCATTCCGAAGTCGTCGCGACCCTCCAGGTAAGGGTTCGTACATACCAGGGCCAAAGCCACCTCGCCGGACTTGACCATGTCGTTGGTCTCAGCATAGGTCTTGCCCTGCACCAACTCCACCGGCCTACCCAGGCGCTGCGCAAGATAGTCCGCCAGTTGGGCGTACAGAGCGGAGGACGCCGAAGGCGTAAGGACGGAGGCGACCGCCATGCGAACGACCGCGGCGGGACTGGCGGTCGGAGCCGAAGTGGCGGCTGGTTCCAGGCGGGAGAAATCGATCTGCGCTGAACTGCCGGCACAGGAGCTGGCCAGTATGGCCACTCCGGCGATGAGGCCCGCAGCCGGCCCCGGGAGGCGCATCATCCACTCACCGCCTTGATTGTGCTGGCAAGGCGGCCCCTGGCACAAGGTGCCGTAAGGATTATGCCGTGTGGGGCTTTACCCTACAGCCCGCCGGGAATGCGTTTGCCCGGTCTCCTAGGCCTCGATGGGACCCGCTGTTTCAGCAAACACGCGAGCGCTAGACCGGGCGATGGGTTGCGAAAAAAGAAAGCCCCACTCTCGGGGCTACTAGCGAACGATCTCCTATCTGGAGCGGGCGATGGGACTCGAACCCACGGCCCTCTGCTTGGGAAGCAGATGCTCTACCACTGAGCTACGCCCGCTCCCGAATCACAGTTCGATTGTAGCAAGCGCTGCGCCGGTGTCAACGAGGGTGCGACAGCGCTGCGCGGGTCCGCCGCGGAGCGAAGCCCCAATGCCAGATGAGGCGCCAGGCGCCGAGGAATACCCCGTTGCCCAAGAGGGAGATGACGAAGAAGGCACTGAAGAACGGCCTGTCGAAGACCAGCGAGCGCAGACCGAGGGCAGCTGCCGCGCAAGCCACGTACACCAGTAGAAGGCGCCAACTAGGGGCTGCCCGCCGGAACGCGCCCAAAAGGGCGCCGACCACGAGCCACACAGCGGCGAAAGGGACAAAGCTACGCGCCAGGGCCATGGCGGTTATCTCGCGCTCGTGGCTAGCCAGGCCGATGAGGGCGAAAGCGGCCATCGCCGCTAGGTCGCCGGCAGCCACGACCGCAGCCCGCCGCCTCACAGCTACGTTCCCGCCAGGAGCTGCCTAGCGATGACCTTCAGCTCCAGTATCGGCTTCACTCCCTCGAAGATCGGCAGAACCAGGGCATCTACTACGTAGCGGGAGACCGGGTCCTCCTCCGAATAGCCCCAGCCGCCATGGATCAATTGCGCCTCCTGGCTGACCCAGACCGCGGTGTCGGAGGCGAAGAGTTTGCACATAGCGGCCTCGAGGCTGGCCCGCTCGTCCCTCTCCATAGCCCTGGCAGCAGAGTAAGTCAGATGCCTCCCGGCGGCGACGTGACTGGCCATGCGGCCGATCTTGTACTGCGTCAACTGGTAATCCGCCAGGGGACGGCCGAACTGCTTGCGCTCCAGGGCGTAGTTGCACGCCTTCTCCAGCGAAGCCTGGCCCACTCCGGTGGCGCGGGCCCCCGTCTGCAGACGCCCGGCCGCGAAGCCTCCCATCTGGAGGTAGAACCCCTTCCCCAGTCCAGCCTGGCCGCCCACGAGATTTTCCTCCGGCACGAAATACCGGTCGATGGCCAGGGTAAAGGAATGCATCCCCCGGTACCCTGGCGTAGGGTTGGCGGTGCCGGTGATGGAACCGCCACCGGGCTGCGTGTGTACGAAATGATGCCCTTCGTAGGCCCCTTTGGGAACGATAAACAGAGACAACCCTCGGGCGCCCGCTGCCGGATCTGGATCCGTCCTCGCCAGAAGAGCCAGGATGTTGGCCCGGCCGGCGAAGGTGCACCAGGCCTTGGCTCCATCGATGAACCAGCCCTTCTTGCCATCCTGCTCCCCCGGGGTGGCCTTGCACGTTACCGAGGCCACATCGGAGCCGACATCGGGCTCCGTCACAGCGATGGCCACCAACAGCTCGCCGGAGGCGATGCGAGGCAGCCAGTGCCGCCTCTGTTCCTCCGTACCGCCTTGCAGTAGCGCCCGCGTCAGGATCTCGGAGCGGGTTATGAGGCTTCCCGCCACCAGTGAGGCCGCCGAAAGCTCTTCAGTGAGGACGACCATGCTGAGGTATCCCATCCCGGTACCGCCGTAAGACTCGGGGATGGAGCAGCCGAAGAGCCCCAGGCCGGCCATCTTCTCTATCAGGGGCTCAGGCACCAGCGAGTCCTGACGGTGCATCTCCTGGGCGATGGGCACGACCTCCGTCTTGGCGAAGGACCGGGCCGTGTCCCGGGTCAGGTTCGCGATCTCATCCTCTAGGTCTATTTCGGAAGTGCCGCGGGCGTCCAGGACGCTGCGGCCGATGCGCTGGATGCGGGCGTCCTCCATGCCGGCCCGGATGAGGGCGCGCGTCTCCGGGTCCTCCAAAAGGTTCCCGGCGCTGTCGCCAAGGCCGAACTCCTGCGCGTGCGCATCGATGCTGCCGCGCAAGCGATGGGCGACTTCCGCTGCGAAGGCGAACGCTTTTTCGTCCGCCAGGGGATCGGCGTGGCCGGCGGAGGCCCGGGCCTCCGCATAGGCCAGGAGCTCGGAGGCTGCCCGCACCTCTGTGGCCGCCTGGGCGATGCGCTCAGCGTGGGGTTGGTGATCGTCGATGTTGCGGCCGCCCTGGGTAAGACGCGAGGCGGCTTCCACGGCGGCTTCCACGGCGGCGCTGGCCACGTCCACCAGCCGCCGGGCAGCCGCCCTGGCGCTAATTGGGGTCTCTTCTGTGCTCATCGGGTTCTCCTCTGGTTACGGCAACCGGGCCGTATCGGCGGCTCTGCCCGGCCCTATTTCCATCAGGATACCGGAGCGCTCCCCGTAGCCGCACCCCCCTATAGAGGCGGGGGCGAAGGCTCACCGTTTGGTAGGCGCGAGGTATGTTTCCAGCGCCTCCCGCAGCGGCGTCATCTGGATCCCCAGCACGCGCTGAGCCTCTGATGGATCAGCGATGGCGTCCATCGTCACGAAATCTACCGCATCCGGGGTCAGAGGCCGTCCTGGGAGATGCTGGAGAATGGCAGCCGTCAGCTTCATCAGCCCCTTCGGCGCCGGAAGCAGGAAGCGCCGCCGCCCTGCCACCTCCAGCGCCACACGGATCAGTTCCGCCATACTCAGGGCCTGGGGCCCTCCGATCTCAAAGAGGCGGTTGGCCGCCGCCGGGCTATCCACGGCCTCTGCCACAGCGCGGGCCAGGTCGTCAACGAAGACCGGCTGGACCCGCTGTTTGGAGGGGTTGCCGATCATCGGCACGAAGGGCAGGAAGCGGGACATGCGGAGGAAGCGGTTCAGGGACACGTCCTCCGGGCCAAAGACCCAGGAAACGCGAAAGATAACCCATGTCATCCCACTTCCTCTCACCGCCTCTTCGGCCCGCCATTTCGCCCGAAGCCAGTGGTACCGGCCATCGGGAGCAGCGCCAGCGCCGCTGATGTAGATGT
>DAOUAG010000263.1:0-8723 GCA_034433815.1 Dehalococcoidia bacterium
GGGTTGCCCCGGGCGGCGCCGGCTCTGGGCTCCGATGAGGGATGGGTTATTCGCTCGTTCGATGTCACCTATGAGATTGACGGCAGCGGCGCCGTCAGGGTTACAGAGGACATCTTCGTGGACTTTGGCTCGCTCCAGCGCCACGGCATCTTTCGCGATATTCCGGTGGAGTACGAGTACGACTCCCAGTACAACAGGGTTACCACGATAAAAGACGTGTCGGTAAACGATGGTACCAACCCTTTGCCCTACGAGGTCATCGCCGCGGGGCCCAACCTGCGCATCAAGATCGGCGATCCCTACCGGCTGGTGACCGGCGGGCAGCGATACCGTATCTCCTACACCGTGTCGGGCGGGCTCAACCCCTTTCCAGACCACGACGAGTTCTACTGGAACGTCACGGGCAACGCCTGGCCGGTTAACATCGAAAAAGCTAGCGCCACTGTGCTGCTTCCTGCGGGGGCCTTGGAGCGCATCGCTTGCTACGAGGGAGCCAAGGGATCGAAGCTTCCCTGTGAGTCACAACAGGGGCCTAGCTCGGCATCCTTCACGGCTACCGTGCCGCTGCCGCCGGGCGCTGGTCTCACCATCGTCGTGGGGCTGCGCAAGGGCGCCGTCCAGGTGCCGCCTTTGGTCCTCGTACCGGCCCGCAGTGACCCGTGGGATGATGTGGCGGGATTCCTGGGGCTGGAACCCTTGCCGCTGGCAGCCGCGGTGGTGATTGGGCTGGGCGCCATCGCTCTCTTGGCCCGAATGTGGTGGGTGGCAGGGCGGGACCGCTGGTTCGGGGACGCCTTCTACACTCAAGACGCGCCGTCTGAGGCCATCAGGCCGCTCTTCGCCCATGAGACAATCGTCGTGGAGTACGGGCCGCCCGAGGCCACGCCCGGAAGGAAGCTTCGGCCGGCGGAGGTGGGCGTGCTCTTGGATGAGCGGGCAGATACCCTCGATGTCTCGGCCACCATAATCGACCTTGCGGTGCGCGGCCACCTCCGGATCGAAGAACAGGAGACGGGAGGCGTCCTCGGGTTCTTCAAGTCGCGGTCGTATCAGCTCACGCGCTTGGACGCTGGTGATGATCGGTTGTTGCCTTACGAGAGGCGCCTTCTCGACGCCTTGTTCGAGAGCGGCCAAACGGTGAAGCTCGACGATCTCAAGAACAAGTTCTACAAAGACCTGGCGGAGGTGAAGGATGACCTCTATAAGGAGGCGGTGTCTGGGTTGAAGCTGTTTCCGCGGAACCCGGAGACGATACGCCTGGCCTACCACATCGGCGGGGGAGTGCTGGCAGCTGTGGGCGCCACCGCGGTCTGGCTTCTGGGGACCGCCGCCGGCGCGGGCGTGATAGGTTTTCCCATCGCCGGTGCTGGAGGAGCTCTGTTTCTGTTGGCTCCCGCCATGCCCAGGCGCACCGCCGTTGGGCGTGTACTCTACCGCCGATGTTTGGGGTTCCGCCGCTATATGGTCACTGCTGAGACGGAGCGGCAGCGGTTCGCCGAACGGGCCGGAATATTCCACGAATATCTGCCTTACGCCATCGTCTTCGGTTGCGTGGAGAAGTGGGCGAAGGCTTTCGAGGGCCTGGCGTCGCACGAGGAGCAGCCCCGGTGGTATTCGGGGCCCCATCCGTTTGCGCCCATGGCCTTTGCGGAAAGCGTATCGAGTCTTTCGTCTGGCCTGTCCCAGGCTATAGCCTCCACCCCGGGCGGTAGGGGTGGCAGCGGTTTTGGCGGCGGGTCATCGGGCGGTGGCGGAGGTGGTGGCGGGGGCGGCAGTTGGTAGGTGGCACGAAGATAGGTGCCATGCGCTGGCTCGTGGCCGTGGTGGCATTGGCGGTGCTAGCGCTAGCCTCCGGCCGGGGGCTTTCGGCGGCCCCAGACCCCGTGCGGGTGGAGGCCGTTATCTGGCAACTGAGCCGTGACTACCCCGAAGGCGGCGCGTCCGATGCTGACCTGCCGATCCGGGCCGTCTATCTCAAGACCCACGACGGGACGGACTGGATGGCCACTTATGACCGGCATCCGCTGGCCATCGATGGGCCTGGGCGGATCAAGCAGCTCATCGGCATCTACGCTGCCCAGGGTATCGACGTCTACGCCTGGTTCGTTCCCAAGGGCCGGGACGCAGACGCCCAACTGCGGATGGCAGAGGAGGTACTGGACGCCGGTGTGAAGGGCCTCTACGCGGACGTAGAGGCCTTCTCCGGCTTCTGTGCCGACGACTGCTGGTACCTGGCGGAGGCCTTCTGGAGCCGCCTCAGGTCGCGGCGCCCGACAGCCCAGCTTGGCGTGATTTACGACCCCAGGCCTGGGTGGTGGGAGCCCGCCGCGGTCCGCGCCTGGCTGGCCCAAGCCGACGTGGCTCTCCCCATGTGCTTCTGGGAGACCTACTCCGGCCAACAGCCGTGGGACGATCCCGGCCGCTGCGTGATCCAGGCCCATGAAGACCTGGCGCAGCTTGCCCCCGGCCGGCCCCTGGAGTACGTTCCCATGCTTCAGGGCGACAGCAGCGCGGAGCGTTTTGCGCCCGCCGTGCACGCGGCCAGCGCCATGGGTTCAGCCAGGGTCAGCATCTGGCGCAGGGGTGTCGTGCCGGGCGACGTCTGGGACTGGCTGCGGAGCTACCCCACTGTCCCTGCTCCCTGCTGGGTTTCGTGGGAAAATGACTGCCTCGTGCGCGAGTCTTCCTCTAGCGATGTCTATCTTCTAAAAGGAGGCGGGCGCTTCCAAGTGTCTGATCTGGAATCGGTGCGCGTCCTCGGCCTGGACCCAGCCTCTGTCCAGGTAGCCCCCGACGGGTTTCTGTCCCTCCGGCCGGCTGTGCCTCCCGATGGCACCCTCCTCCGGGAGGCGGGAGACGCAAAGGTGTGGGTGGTATACGGAGGGGCGCGTTTCTGGGTCCCGGACCCGGACACCTTCACCGATATGGGTTTCCGCTGGGAGGACGTGCATGGCCTCGTGCCCGGCATGCTCGGGCAGGTTCCCCTGATACCCCAGGCCTACACAAGGTTTCGCGAGCTGGAATCCCTGGACGAATGGATCATTGTGGGGGGGCACCGGGTGCTGCTGGACGACGGCATGCGCGAGACCCTGCTGGCTTCTGGGCGAGGCCAGAGCCTTTACGTAGTGCCAGACGGCGCTTTGACCCAGATACCTTTGGCTGGGCCGCTGCTGGCAGGGGACGTCACCTGTGAGGGGGTTATCGACGCCACGGATGCGTTGCAGATCTTGCGCCGAGCCGCAGGCCTGCCGAACCTGGGCCTTTGTGCTGTCAAGGCAGGCGATGTCGATTGTTCGGCGGGGGTCGACGTTGCAGACGCCCTGCTCGTGCTGCGCCACGTGGCCGGCTTTGTGGTGACGGCGCCGCAGGGCTGTGGGCGCCCCGGGCAGCCCGTCGGCTCCTAGGGAAAACCCATGGGCCGGCCGCGAGTGCCGCGGTCAGTTGGGTGCTGATTTCTGGGAGAGCTCCTTCAGGCGCCGTTCGGCTTCGTCGATGGCCGAAAGGTAGACGCCGCGGGCCATCAAGGACGGCTCGTCCTCCAGCCGGGCCTTGAACAGATCACGCCACAGCTCCCAGGCCTCCCGGTTCTCCGGCTCCCCGCGCCGCACGAAGTCCACCATATGGCAGGCCATCTGTAGGTTGCCCTCGTCCCGCAGCTCCCGGGCGCGGGCCAGCAACCCGGCTGAACCTGTGACCTTTATGAGCTCGCGGGCCACATCGTGGGAGTGGGCGGGAAGGATGTGGGCAGGGTTGCCGTCGTACCATCCCCCGTACAGGCGGTAGACGTTGCGGGCCACGAATTCGGGATGGTCGTATATCGGTTTCAGCCACGGGCGGTCGTTGGGCGGGTATTTGATGTCGCGCAGGATGTCCTCGAGGAACTTCTCCTGGTTCATGCCCTCCACCACCTGGTCGTGGATCGACCGCAGCCAGGATGCCGTGGACAGAAGGGCGTCCTGGACCTGCCCTTCGCCGGAAATGGCGGGCCCGTGGCCAGGCAGCAGGTGGAGTGGCTTCAGGGCGGCCATGCGCTCCAAGTTGATGGCGAGGTCCAAACAGTACCGTGGCACCTTCAGCGGGTTGCCCACGTTGGGGGTAGCCCAGATGAACATATCGCCGGCACAGGCTACCCGGCGCGCGGGGCACCAGACCCAGGTCTGGTCATCGGTCTCCCCGCGGGAGTGATATAACTCGAATCGCTCGCCGCCGACGGTGAGCTCCATGCTCTCGTAGTAAGTGACGTCGGGATAGACCCAGGGGGTGACCGAGAAGGCCCGCATCTGGCCCTTCATGTTGAACTGGAAGTTGTTGATGAAGTTGTTCTGCCGGTCCAGCATCTTGTAGCGGTCGAAGCGCCGGGCCACATCAGCGTGGCCGACGATCTGGGGCCTGGGATACCCTCGCTCCTCGGCCTCCTGGATGTAGAAGTGGGCGCCGGAAACGTGGTCGATGTGCCCGTGAGTGTAGACGATGGCCTCCACCGGCGCCTGGCTGAAGCGTTGCCGCACCTCGTCCAAGATGCCGCGAGCGAAGAGGAAGAGGGATGTGTCCACAACGAGGATGCGGTCGCCACACAGGAAGGGGGTCACGCCGCCGGTGCTGGGGGTGAAGACGACGCCGTCGGTCACCATTTCGGGAGAGCCCCTGTAGTAGAAGGCCGCCTCCTGGGGTGAAAGGCGCGCCGCTGAAAGGAAGTCTCTGGGCAATGTCTGGCCTTCCCTGTCTGTCACCTTTCCTCCTTCTTGGCAGGGGACTGCGTTGCCCCAGTATAGCGCAGAGGAGGGAGCCGGGCGACGTGTGCCGGCCCCACGTGCGCAGTGCCCCCAAGTCGCCGCCACCGTATAATGCGCCGCGGGATGACCGAAACCCGGCGCGTAACCACCGCCCGCTGCCTGGAGCACGTGCGCTACCTGGCGGAGACGATAGGCCCGCGGGGATCGACCACGGCCGGAGAAGCCGCGGCGGCCGAGTACGCTGCCGCCGTTTATGAGGGCCTCGGCCTCGAGGCGCAGGTCCAGCAGTTCAAGAGCGCCATCTCTGCCTGGCGGCCCTACGCCCTGGCCCTCGCTCTAGCCCTTTTGGCCCTCGCCCTCTACCCCGTGGCAGGCCGTTGGACCGCTGGTGTGGCGGCAGCCATCGTCGCCTTCGCCATCGTATCGTCGCTCCTGGAGCTGAATTTCATGAGCAACCCGCTGCGCTGGCTCCTGCCCAAGGGCCATAGCCATAACGTCTGGGCCGTGGTGCCGCCCAGGGGCCGAGCGCGGCGCAGGGTCGTGTTGGTCGGACACCTGGATACCCACAGGACCCCTTTCGTCTTCAAGTCGGCCGGGCACCTCCGGCTTTTCGCCCTTTTGGTGCCGCTGGGCTTCGGGAGCATGGGCGCCCTCGTGGTGCTCTTCATCGCCGGGACCGTGTCTGGCGGCACCCTGTGGATCCACGTGGCATCAGTCGTGGCAGGCCTAGGGGTCGCGGCGATCCTTATGGTGCTGGTACAGGCGGACTTCACGCCCTACACACCGGGAGCCAACGATAACGCCTCCGGCGCGGCCATGGTTCTAACGTTGGCGGAGCGGCTTCTGAAGGAGCCCCTGAAGGAAACGGAGGTCTGGGCGCTAAACACCGGTTGCGAAGAGGTGGGTTGTTACGGGGCCGAGAGCTTCGTCCGGGAACACCGGGATGAGCTGGAAGGCGCCTTTTTCATCGTCTTCGACTCCGTCGGCGGGCCCGGGGCCGGCGCCTGCTTCATCACTTGGGAAGGCATGACTAGGCGTTATCGCCCGGACAAGGGGTTGCTCTCCCTGGCGCGCTCCATCGCCTCGGCCCGCGCCGATCTGCGGGCCTACGAGAAGCCGATGCGCTTGGGCTACACCGAGGGCGCCATCGGCGTCAAGTACGGGCTACGGACGCTAACCTTCGTCGGGCTGGATCGCCAGAACGGCATCTTGCCCCTGTGGCATCAGCCTGCGGACACGGCCGAAAACTTGGACCCCCAGACGCTGGCTGATACGGAGGAGTTTGCGTGGGAGCTCTTGCAGCGGATCGATGCCGGCGAGGGTGACAAGCTTTGAACGCTGAAGAAATTAGTGACTTGTAATTCCGGATTCCGATGTAATGCCTGCCCGGGCGAGGTGTTTACTATGTTGGGGCAGCGATCCCCTCGCGCGGGCGGAGCGGGACACCGGAGGCGGCGGCGAAAAGGGTGGCGAGCGAGAAGCCGGTGTACCTGCTCCGCGGCTTTTTTTCCGCGGGGAGGTGCCGGTGACGGCCACGCGCAGTAGAATGCGCTGGTGATGGACTACCCCACCGAGGCCGTCGCGGTAGCTGCTCCGGGTCTGCTTCGCCGGAGCTTCCCCCTGGTCCGTTTCTTGGCCCAGCTGACCTTCGCCTCCCTCCTCCTGGGTGGGCTCCTCTGGCGGGTCGACATCGGGGCGGTGAGGGATGAGCTAGAAGCCGCGAACTTGTGGTGGCTTCCGCTGGCCTTTGCGGTCAACCTAGCGTCGGACTGGTTCCGGGCCATCCGTTGGCGGCAGTTCTTCGCGCCCATGCGGCGGCTGAGCCTGACCTTTCTTTTTCTTACGGCGATCGTAGGGGTGGCCACTAACCTGGCTTTTCCACTGAGGGCCGGCGAGTTCCTGCGGATACAGTTCCTGCGCCGGCGAACGGGCCTCAGCGCCTCCAGCATCATCGCTACCCTGCTTTCGGAGAAACTCACCGATGTAGTGGCCTTCTCTACGTTCATTGTCTTGGGGCTCGTTCTGTACCAGGAGGCCCGCTTTCTATGGCCCCTGGCCGTCGTTTACGGCCTAGTCCTGGTCACGGGCCTGGCGGGCGCCCGTTGGCTGGCGGGGCGCGCTGCCGCACCGTCAGGTCTCCAGCGCCAGCTTGAGGGCCGTTGGCGGGCCCGCATGGCGGTAGAGGTTCGCGGCTTTGGGCAGGGGCTCCAGGCCTTCCGTAGGCCCTGGGCGATGCTCACGGTGGTTTGGACCTCCCATGCGGCGTGGTTGTGCGAAGCGCTCATGTATTACGCCTGCGGCCGGGCCCTGGGGCTGGACCTTTCGCCCGCCGTTTACTTGCTGGTCGTGGTGGCAGCGACTATCGCCGTTTCGGTACCGGTAACCCAGGGCGGCCTGGGGGTCTTTGAGGTGGCTATAGCCGGACTTCTGGTGGCCTTCGGGGTCGAGGCCAGCAGGGCGGCCGCCTTCTCCATCTTCAGCCACGTGGTGTTGGCGCTCCCGTATTTCGCAACGGGACCAATGGCTGCGGTGGCTCTGCGCATGACGCCTTCGGACTTCCTCTTCCTCCGGACAAAGCCGGGCGCCCGAGAGTCTATCTCAGGCAGTGAGGCCGGCCAAGCCGATTGAGAACGGGGGCGTCCTCACAGCCAGCCGTGCTGCCGGTACCAGTTGCACGTCCGCTGGGCCCCTTCCCATATGTCCACCTTGGGCGCCCAACCCAGGTCGCGGTGCAACGTCTCGGCAGAGCACACCCAGTGAGGCTGCGCCATCTCCAGCACCTTCTCGCGGGTGAGGGAGACAGGCCTCCGCAGGAGCATGCCGAAGGCTTCGCTGGCGACGGCAGCGGCGGAAAACGCCCAGCGGGGCGCGTTCAAGCGTAGGGCGCGCCGGCCGGTGGCTCGTTCAACTGCCTCTAGCAGGTCGCGCCAGGTGTGAGGCGCGCCGTCCTCGGGGTAGTAGGTCTTTCCCGCCACCGGCGCCTCGGCCGTGGCCGCCAGGGCGATGGCGGAGGCGATGTCCTCTACATAAACGATAGAGATACGGTTGGAGCCTCCCATGAGGAGCGGCACCAGGCGCAGGCGGGCCAGGCGGAAAAAAGGCACCAGGGCCGGGTCCCGCGGCCCGTAGATAACTGGGGGCCGGAAGATGACGGAACGGGCCGCGAGAGTCGATGCGCGGATGATCTCCTCCCCCGCCAGCTTGGTGCGCCCATAGGCGGTTAGGGGTCTCGGCGGGTCCTCGGCTGCCCTGGGCTGACCGTCTTCGCTGGGGCCGTGGGCTGCCAGGCTCGATACGTAGATGAACCTTCTCAAGCCGGGGGCGTGGGACTCGATGGCGGAAATGAGATTGGCCGTACCCTGCGCGTTTACCGCAGCGAATTCGGCTTCGGAACGCGCCTTTACGAGCCCGGCCGCGTGGATAACGACGTCGATGCCAGCCACGGCAGGCCCGAGGGTATCGGGCTGCGTGACGTCACCGATGGCTTCTTCGTGCGGGAAGTTGAGAAATGCTCGGCTGCTGGTCGTGCGGAGTAGTGCCCTGACTTCGTGGCCAGCCTTGGCCAGGATCTCGGCGATGTGCGATCCCAAGAAGCCGGATGCCCCAGTGACCAAGACCTTCATGGCACGAGTGCCTTCTCGTATATTCGATACTTCTTGTAGACGTGGGCGCCGATCTTGGTGATGAGGGCGTTTATCAGCCCATTATCTTCGAGGGTCCAGGAAAACTCGCCCCACTGGTAGCCGTGCGCCATGGCGCCGCGGTAAACGGCGTCGCACAACAGGTAAGCGAGGCCGGCATAGCGGCGCGTGCGAAACTCCTTGCGGATGCCCAGGAGAAGCAACCGTCCGCTGCGAAGGCGCTTGACCTTTAGCCGCCAAAGGAGCTTCAGCCAACCAAAGGGCAGGAGCTTGCCATCGAGGTCGTGGATGGCCTCATTGAGGTTGGGGACCGCCAGGGCCACCCCGGCAGGAACGCCGTTAACTTCCA
>DAOUAG010000264.1:0-15403 GCA_034433815.1 Dehalococcoidia bacterium
CGGAACTGGACGGTGCTACGGCGATAGTCGATATCCGCTCCTCGGAGAATGTAGTCGCAGGCGTGCAGAAAGTTGCGCACGTCTCCCGCGGTTTGGAGGCCCACGATGTCAGAGGATAGGATGCACTCATGGATGGAGCGCCGCATGAACTCCGGGAGAACGCCCCAGTAGCGGGGCCCCGGCCACGGGATGTGTGTGAAATGCAGGATGGTGGCGTTCGGGACAGCTTCGCGAATGAAGGCCGGGGCCAGATATAGGTGATAGTCTTGGAGGAGGACGTAAGGGGCCTCAGGGCTCTTGGCCGCCTCCTCGATGACGGCCCGGGCGATCGCCTCGTTGGCGGGAATGTATCCGTTCTCCCAGGCCTCGTAGACGGCGCGGCCGATGTTGGGGGTGCGGGGGGTGTTCCACATATAGTGTTGCACGAACCAGAGGAGAGGATTGCAGAAGACGTAGTAGTGGCGCTGGTAGATCGGCTGGGCGATGGGCACGAAGCGAACGTAGATCTCGTGATCGGGAACCTTCAGGAGGCCCGAACCAGCCTCGGCGGCGGCCCTACGGTCGCCGTCGGTCATGGCGGAGGCGACCCAGGTGGCTGGGACGAAGCGGGTAGCGGCGATGAGGGCGGTTACCATTCCGCCGCTTCCCCGCTGAGCGGTGAGAGAGCCGTCGGGCTCGATGCGGTACTCGAGGGGGCCCCGGTTGCTGGCGATGATAAGGCGGCGCCCAGAGAGCATCTGACGGCATAGCCTCCGGAGGCGTTCCAGCTTCGGGGATGCGCGAGTCGGTTGGCGTTCCATGGACGGGGGTGCTGCTCACAGCATCGGCCACTAGCGGGAACGGTGTCAATACGCCGACCGCCACCGCCGGTCTTGATGGCGGCGGCGGGCAACGGCTAGTATGAAGGTGGCGGCCCCCGTAGCTCAGTCGGATAGAGCGCCGGCCTCCGGAGCCGGGTGCGCAGGTTCGAGTCCTGCCGGGGGCGCCAGCGGTCCCCCCAAGAATCGGGGCTTGCCAGGCCCACGCGGATGGCAGTAGACAGACGGCGGCCTGAGGGGGAAGATAGGGTTGGGCCACCACCCGGTGCTGGTGTTGATGGCATGCCTCAGGTGAGACTCGGTCGCGGCGGGCCGGCGGCGAGAAGCCGCTCCGGTTGGGTCCGACTCAAGGTCACCCTAGCAGTGCTGTTGGCGCTGCCCCTTGTAGCCGGCACTGCCTGCGGGCCCGGCTATGATGGCCAACCCATCTCTTTCCGAAGCCCTTCGCCAGCGAGTACTGGTTCTCCTGCTGCGGCTGTCTCTCCCCAAGGGGTGTTGAGAATGGCCGTGGCCCCAGTGATCTCGCCCCGGGAGACATTCAATAGTGGTTACGTAGACCTCTTGAACTATGTGGGCCGCAAGTTGGGGGTGCCGGTACAGTTGGTGCAGGGCAAGACCTACGCTGAGATTAACGACATGGTGCGGACGGGCGATGTTACCTTCGCCTTCGTGTGTACCAACCCATATCTTCAAGGGCGGAGCGATTTCGGCATGGAGCTGCTGGTGGCGCCGGAGGTGAACGGGGAACCGACGTACTATTCCTACCTGGTGGTGCGCTCTGACGCTCCCTATAGATCGCTGGCTGACCTGAGGGGCCGGACCTTCGCCTTCTCCGACCCGCTGTCCAACTCTGGGCGTCTGGCCCCTGTCTACCAACTGGCCCGTATGGGAGAGACGCCTGACTCCTTTTTCAGCCGGTCGATCTTCACGTATGCGCACGATAACTCGATCAAGGCGGTGGCTGAGAATTTGGTGGATGCTGCGGCCGTGGACAGCTTGGTGTATGACTACTGGGCCGAGGCAGGTTCAGAGTACATCGCAAAGACCAAGGTCATCGAGAGGTGGGGGCCTTTCGGCACCAATCCAGTCGTGGTGCCGCCGGGGCTAGACCCTTCCCTCAAGGGGAAGCTTCGGCAGACTCTCCTGGATATGGCAGAGGACCCTGAGGGGCGGCAGCTTCTACAGGCTCTCCGCATCGACCGCTTCGTCGTGCCGGATGACCGAATATACGACTCGGTGCGCGAGATGCGATCTTTCCTCGCCTCATCGGGTCTGCATCCCTAGTTGGTGCGACATGAGCCTGCGGGCCAAGATAGCAGCGGCCATGGTTGGCCTCATCCTGGTGCTGGGATTGGGCGGGACGCTGCATGCCCGGGTGACCCTGGGCAATGAGCTGAGGGGCGAATTGGTGCAACGAGGGATGACCGCGGCCAGCGGCATCTCTTCCAAGAGCGAGGAGGCGCTCCTCACCAACGATATCTTCGCCCTGTATGAGATGATCAACACGGCCATCCTCAACGACGAGGACGTGCACTACATCTTCGTGGTCGATGGCTCGGGCGAGGTACGGGCTAAGACCTTTCCAGAGGGTCTGCCCGCTGGGCTGTTGACGGCTAACGCCATCAATCCTGACGGATCGCCATCGGTGCGCCGCTTGCCCAGCGACGAAGGGCCGATCCAGGATGTGGCGTACCCGATCCTCGGAGGGCGTTTGGGGACAGTGCGGATGGGACTCTCCGAGGAGCGCTTGCTGAAACGAGTCGACAGGTTCACATTGCAGCTCTTGGGGCTGACGGGAGGCGTGACAGCCTTGGCGCTCCTGGTCTCCACTGGCCTGGCGACGCTCCTGACCCGGCCACTGGCGCGGCTAGCTGCCGCGGCGAGGGCCGTGGGGCGAGGGGACCTCAGCCAGAGGGTCAGCGCGATGAGCTCCGATGAGGTGGGTAGGCTCGCTGGCGCCTTCAACGCCATGACGGAGGACTTGGCCCGGTCGCGACAGGAGATCGAGGAGTTCAATCGGGAGATCCTGCGGCGTAGCCAGGAGCTATCCACCTTGAACGCGGTGGCGGCCAGCGTAAGCCAATCGTTGGACCTGAACACAGTGATGGAGGCGGCCCTGACGAACGTGGTGGATCTTATGGCCGCTGACGCCGGAGGTATCCTGCTGTGGAACGAGAAGATGACAGGGCTAACGTACCAGGCGTACAAGGGTCTTTCCCCGGAGTTCGTGGCAGGCGTGGCTGACCTGCGGCGGGGCGAAGGGATCGCTGGACGAGTCGCAGAAAGCGGCGAGCCCATTGTCGTGGAGGACATCGCAACGGATGAAAGGGTGACGCGCCAGATTGTGCGGGAGTCTGGTCTGCACTCGTTTGCCAGCATCCCTCTGAAAGCCAAGGAGGAGATCGTCGGCGTGATGAACGTGGCGCGGCGCGATTTCCGCCCGTTCGATGAACGGGACGTCCAACTCCTCTTGGCCATAGGGCATCAGGTGGGCGTGGCGGTAGAGAACGCCCGGCTGTGGGAGGAGCTAAAGGAGAAGGAGAGGGTGCGGTCTGAGCTCTTGCAAAAGGTGATCACGGCGCAGGAGGAGGAGCGGCAGCGGATAGCACGCGAGCTGCACGATGAGATGGCGCAGGGGCTGACGGCCCTCATCATGGGGCTTGGGCGGCTCGAGCAGGCGGTGCCAGACATGCCGATGGCCACGGCAGGCCTGGTGGATAGCGTAAAGGCCTTCGCCTCGCGCGCCTTGAACGACACGCGCCGACTGATTCTTGACCTGCGCCCGCCAGTGTTGGACGATCTGGGGTTGATCCCGGCAGTGAGGATGCTAGCCGAAAGCCGCCTCGAGGACCGCGGTGTGGCAGTGTCGATCACAACGGATGGGATGGATGATAATCTGCCGGCGCACCTTAAGGTCACCATCTTCCGGGTGTTGCAAGAGGCCATCAACAACTGTGCCCGTCACTCTCAGGCCAAGAATGTGCGTATCCGGATGAGGGCCGATGGTGAGAGGCTTCAGGCTTGGGTGGAGGATGACGGTGTGGGATTCGATCTTGCCAGCACGATGCGCAGCGCCGAGGGAAAGGCTGCGGTGGGCATACTGGGGATGAAGGAACGGGCCTCCCTTCTGGGTGGGAACCTGGAGATTCAAACGCAGCCTGGTGCGGGGACTACCATCATGCTGGACATCCCGCTGCGGGAGATCGGAGCGCCATGAACCGGCGTATTCGAGTGCTGATCGTGGAGGACCACGCCATCGTCCGGCAGGGGATCCGCTTGCTGCTGGAGGGTCAGCCGGATATGGACGTGGTGGGCGAAGCAGAGGAAGGGGCGAGGGCCTTGGCGCTAGTGGCGCAAAAAGTGCCGGACGTAGTGATCATGGACTTGGCCATGCCTGGCATCAACGGCCTTGAGGCTACGGCGGAGATCAAGAAGCGCTGGCCAGAGGTCCAGGTCGTGGCGCTGACGGTCCACGATAACGATGAATATTTCTTCCAGATGATCATGGCAGGGGCAGCGGGCTACGTGCTAAAGGGCGCCGACCCCACAGAGCTCCTGGACGCCATCAGGACAGCATTCAGGGGCGAGGTGTTCTTGCATCCTCCCCTGACGACGAAGCTGGTACGGGATTACCTGCGGCGGGCTAAGCTTGGGGAGGTCTCGGATAGTTACGACGCTCTCTCAGACCGGGAAAAGCAAGTCCTTAGACTCATCGGTGAGGGCCAGACGACTCAAGAAATAGCGGATGCCCTGGGCATCTCCACCAGTACGGTGCAGACCCACCGCGCGCACATCATGGAGAAACTGAACCTCCGCCATCGCTCCGAGCTAATGAAGTATGCTGTCCGCCGCGGGCTCATCGGGCGGGATTCGACGTAGCGGCGGCCCCCGGACGGCACCCCTCTTCTAGTTGGACCGGGATCCCGGTCGGCATCGTTAGGCGCTAGGGCGTCCTAGCAGTTTTCTTGGCCCGTAAATCAGTATCCTCACCGATGCCTTCACGATTCCCCAGTGCCCGCCGCCGTGGCATGGTCGATGATGGCGGGAACTCGCGGAAACGGGAGGCCTGTTCATGACCATAAGTCGGCGTGCTTTCTTGAAGGCGAGCGGGGCAGCCGGAGCTGCCATCGCTGTGGCGGGCGCGGCGCCGCCGTTGTTGGAGCCCTTGGTCCGCCGTGGAAGCGGGCAGGCAGCGGAGGTCGTTGAGGAGAAGTGGGTCCCCAGTGTGTGCCTGCAGTGTCCCGCTGGCTGTGGCATTCGCGTCCGTGTGGTCAACGGCCGGGCGGTGAAAATTGAGGGGAACCCGCTGCACCCCATCAACGAAGGTCGCCTCTGCCCGAAGGGCCAGTCAGGGCTGCAATTTCTGTATGACCCAGACCGCATCAAGACCCCGCTGCGCAGGGTGGGCGAGCGGGGCTCCGGACAGTGGGAGCCCATCAGTTGGGAAGAGGGCATCCGGGAGGTGGCCGCCAAGCTGAAGGAGATCCGCGATCGGGGCGAACCTCACACAGTGGTCTTCATGAGCGGGCGCAACCGTGGGCAGATGGGGGGATTCATCGACCGGTTCCTCGCAGCCTACGGCTCCCCCAACAGCGTTGGCCACTCCAGCATCTGCGAAGACGGTTCGCCCATGGCCCACTATCTGACGCAGGGGTTCAAGGCTTACGCCGGCTACGACTGGGTGAACACCAACTACGTGATCAGCTTTGGCGGCTCCTTCCTGGAGGCATGGCGTCCTACTACGCTGCTTCTGCGATCGTACGGTCACATGCGGCGGGGGCGGCCGAACCGATTCAAGCTCGTGCATGTTGACACGCGCTACTCGGTGACCGCCGCCAAGGCCGACGAATGGATCGCCGTGCGACCAGGCACTGACGGAGCGCTGGCCCTGGCGATGGCCCACGTCATCATACGCGACAAGCTTTACGACCACGAGTTCGTCGAGACCCACACCCATGGATTCGAGGAGTGGTCCCGACTTGTTCTGGATGAGTATCCTCCCGACTGGGCCGAGAAAGAGACCGGCGTTCCTGCGGGGACCATCGAACGGATAGCCCGGGAGTTTGCCACCTCCAGGCCAGCAATAGCGGCTGGGGCCCGCGGCACGAGCATGCAGCCCTATGGCGTGTACACCCGAACGGCTATCCACGCTCTGAATGCTCTGGTGGGAAGCATAGACGTGCCGGGCGGCGTCGTGGTCCAGAAGAGCCCCCCTCTAACAAAAGATCCGGACGTAATACAGGATGACATCGCAAAGGCCGGAGTAAAGCAGCCGCGGATCGACTATGCCGGCACAAAGCGTTACCCACTGGCGGGCAAGGTGTACCAGAATATTCCAGAGTTTGCCACTGGCCAAGGGCCGTACAAGGCCAGCGCGCTTCTCCTGTACTACACCAATCCGGCCTTCTCTACCCCGGACGCCTCACGGGTCCAGAAGGCGCTCAAGGAGATCCCGTTCATCGTTAACTTCACGCCGTTTATGAGCGAGACGGCGGAGTACGCCGACATTATCCTGCCGGATGACACGTATCTGGAACGCTGGCAGGATGACGTGATCTACCCGAGCCTTGGGTACCCCGTGGTGGGCATAAGGCAGCCGGTGGTGGAGCGCCTATACGACACTCGGAACACGGGCGATGTCCTCATACAGATCGCGCAGGCCATCGGCGGCAGCGTGGCCCAGTCGTTCCCGTGGCCGGATTTCCTTTCGTACCTCAAGTTCAAAATGGAGGGCCTGCACAAGGCCCAGGCAGGCAGCATCGTCGCTCCGGACTTCGAGACGTTCTGGCAGGAGTTTACGGCGAAGGGCGTGTGGGCAGCGCCGCCGTATCCGTTCGGTGAGTGGGAGCGAGTGCTGGATACCCCGAGCAAGAAGTTTGAGTTCGTCTTCGGCAAGCTGGAGCACAAGTTCGAGGACCTGGGCATGACTGAAGATGACATCGCGGCCCTGAAGATCAGCGCCCGGGGCGAGAAGGTGTTCATGCCCCATTACGAAGCGCCCCGGTTCGTGGGGGACCCGAAGGAGTTCCCCTTCTACCTGAACACCTACAAGCTGATGACCCACGCTGAGGGCCGCGGCGCCAATGTGCCTTGGCTCCAGGAGATCCACGGCGTGCACTTGCAGCACGACGGTACGAGGTGGGATTCCTGGGTTGAGTTGAACCCCGATGCGGCCCGGCGGCTGGGCATCGAGCACGGCGATGAGGTCTGGGTTGAATCGCCCATCGGCCGCATTCGTACGCGCGCTCGCATCAATCCGGGGAATCCACCCGATGTCGTCGCCATGCCCTACGAGCAGGGGCACACCTCTTTTGGGCGGTGGGCCGCCGGCCGCGGGGTAAACCCTAACCAGATCCTGGCTAACGAGATGGATCACCTGGGCGGACTGGCCGCTTTCTTCTCGACCAGAGTGAGAGTGTACAAAGCCTGAGGAGAGAGAGATGCCAAAGTGGGGAATGGTCATCGACCTGGACCGGTGCACGGCCTGTCAGGCTTGCACGGTGGCCTGCATGGTCGAGAACAATGTGCCCTTCGTAGGAAAGGAGCTGGCGGAAGAAGGCCGGCTCATGCAGTGGCAACGCGTACTCGTCCGCATCGACGGAAAGTACCCTCGTACTACAACTCGCTTCATCCCGCGGCCCTGCATGCACTGCGAGGAGCCCCCGTGCGTGCAGGTCTGCCCGGTGGGCGCCACCTTCAAACGGGAAGACGGGATCGTGTTGGTGGACTATGGCAAGTGCATCGGTTGCCGCTACTGCATGGTGGCGTGTCCGTATGGCGTCCGCACCTTCAACTGGTTTAAGCCATCTTTCAACGAGGTCCATAGGAACTATCTGAACCCGGACGTGCCGGTGCGTCCCCGCGGTGTGGTGGAGAAATGCACCTTCTGCGTCCAGAGGATCGATAGGGCGCTCAAGGAGGGGCAGAAGGTTGGCCATCCCGATGGGGTGGTAACGGCCTGCGCACAGACATGCACCGGCGGCGCGATCCGCTTCGGCGACCTAGACGACCCAGAGAGCGAGGTATCCAAACTCTCGAAGGATAAGCGGGCGTTCCGGTTCATGGAGGAGATGGGCACCCGTCCCCAAGTCTACTACCTGGCGGAGGGCTAAACGATGCAAGCGACGCTACCACGTGAGTTTAAATCGCTGACAACCTTTCCGCCCCACTATGTCATTAGCGTCATCTTGGCAGCAGGTGTTGCCGCGTACGCCTTTTACGTCTGGGCGGATCACCAGCTACAGACAGGTCTGGGCATCACCGGTATGAACCAGCCAACGTACTGGGGTGCGTATATAGTCAACTTTGTCTTCTTCGTCGGCTTGAGCGCGGGTGGCATCACCGTCTCGGGTCTCGTCCACGCCCTAAAGATGGACCAGTACCGGGCGGTGGCGCGGATCGCCGAGGTGGTAGCCATTGCGTGCATCATGATGGCCGGCATCTTCATCAGCCTAGACGTGGGGCGCCCAGACCGCCTCTGGCATCTGCTCCGGTACGGGCGCCTACAGTCGCCTCTAATCTGGGACGTAATAATCATCAACTCGTACCTGCTGATGGCGCTGGGCATGGGTTATCTGAGCACTAGGGCCGACATTGTGAAATGCATGCGGGCGATGCCGAACAGGGCATGGCTGTACAGGCTCCTGGCATTGGGCTATGTCGATGATTCGCCGGAGGCGCTTAGGCGAGATGCCGCCATCTTGCGGGTCCTGGCCTTCGCCTCTATTCCAGCAGCGGTGCTGCTGCACTCTGTGACGGCCTGGATCATGGGGCTGACCAAGGCGACACCTGGTTGGCACACCGCACTTTTGGCCCCGGTCTTCGTGGGTTCGGCCCTAGCTTCGGGGCTGGCCTTGGTGACTATGGTCTCGTTCGCGGCGCAGCGGCTGTTTCGCGCTCAGGTGGGAGACGAGACGATAGCGGCTCTGGGCCGCCTCATCCTGCTGGCCATACCTCTCCTGGGCTACTTCCTCTTCTCGGAGTTGTTGACAGTGGTCTACGCCCGGGAGGTCTCGCCCCACGCCTTCTTCCAGGAGTTGATAGAAGGGGACTACGCCATATTCTTCTGGTTCGACCTGCTGGTGGGGCTAGTGGCGCCTCTCTCGATCCTGGCGTACATCCTACTGGTGCCTAGGCGGGCGGCGGTGCCAGCCCGCGTCACCCGCCCGGCCCTGGCTGCTGCGGCGACCCTGGGGCTCGCAGGGATCGCCGTGGTGTTGGCGGCACTCTCCTTCTCTGTCGACCGTTCTCCGGGGCAATCGTTTTCCCTGGGTGGGTTAGATCTGTCGGGTACGACCACGGCGGTTTTTCTCAGTGCTCTTGCCGCGGTCTTCTTCATGTCGCTGGCGCCGAGGCTTTCGCCGGCAGCAGGGATCGCCTTGGCCTCGGCCCTGGTAGTGGCAGGGGTCCTGGCGGAGCGGGTGAATATAGTTCTGGCACCCCAGTTCACCCGGTTCAGTCAGCATCCCGACGAGCTGTTCGTTTTCCCGTATACCATCGCCAGCTATCACCCAACGTGGGACGAGATGGCCATCATCGTAGGGGTATACGCGCTGGGGGTCTTGGGCTTTCTGGTGTTTGCGAAGGTTTTCCCGCTTACGGATCTGCCTGAGTCCAGTCTGGCCGCGGCGAGTGAGAAGCCCGGACTGTGGGAGGAGCCCGGGCCTCTGGAGCGGTTGTGAGCTGACAGGATCCTCTCCCAAAAGGGGGTGAAAAGCTATGCGGCGCGATCGCGTTTGCCGCCTGGGGAACTGGTTCCTGTGGGGGAGCCTCTGCGTGCTTATCGGCATCATCGCTGTGATGCTAACGATGCCTGTCGTGGCCACCAACAGTGAAGATGCGGGGCAAGTGATGCTGACGGTAGTGAAGGTGGGATTCGGGATAGTTGCGGGGGCTTTCCTAATGGGCACTGCCTGCCATCTGGGCGAAGGTCTAGTGGCGCGGCTGGGAGACCGCCGTTAGCATGGACGGTCTGCGGGCCGGCGTATACGGCGCTCTGGCGCTAGCCTTGCGGCGGCCGGACCCGGCGCAGGTGGAGGCCTTGGTAGGGCCTGCTAGTGATATCTTGTTGCGAGACCTGCCGGGCCGGCTGCCTGTGCCCTTGCGCTCTTGGCCGGAGGAACTTCGCCAGCTGGGAGACGACGTACGGCAGCGGGGGACAGAGGCCGTGGCGCGGGCGCTGCTCCTGGAGTACGGCCGCCTCTTCCTAGGCCCGGGGCCGTTGCTGTGCCCGCCCTACGGATCCCTTTACATCGACGGAGTGCTAATGGGTCCGTCGACGCTGGACGTGTTGCGGCTTTACCGTGAGCAAGGTCTGACGGTCCCACAATCCTGGCGGGAGCCCGCAGACCACATTGCGGTGGAGCTGAGCTTCATGGCGCATCTGAGCGCGTCCACCCAGGAAGCCATCGGACAGCGAAAGCTGACCGAGGCCCAGCGGCTGTTGAAAAATCAGGAGATGTTTCTGGACAGACACCTGGGTAGATGGGCGCACATCATGGGGAGTAGGTTGGCAGAGACCGCGCGGTGCCACCTGTACCGGTTCGTGGCGGTGTTCCTTCCGTCGTGGCTGGCGTTGGACGCGGAGGTGGTACGGGCGCGGGTGCGGGTAGCGCGCCACGAGGTGGTCGCGGCATGCGGATAGGAGTTCTCATCGAAGCGAAGGGCCTGGAGGGCCGGCTGGATCTGGACGTGCTCTGCGCCTCAGTTGGCGAGGGCGTCAGCATCACGAAAAAGCTGTCTTGCGCCAGTATGGTGCACAAGATAAACGTGGGCAGACTAAATGGGCTTGTTGTCGTTAGCGCGGACGAAGAGGCGGCATGGGAGCGAGGGCGGGAGGCGCTGCGGCTGACAGGGCAGGACCCCTTTGCCCTGCGGGTGCTGACGCCCGTGGACCTCTTAAGCGGCCAAGGCAGTCGGGAGGAAGCGACGCAACGGGCGGGCCGTTTGCTTAGAGCGGCGGCGGCCATGGTACGGCAGTACCCGTGGCTGCTCCCCGCGAACATCAGGATGCGCGTCGGAGGCCTGCGCGGCCGTTTCAGCCGGCGGGCGCTGTTGACGGCACCAAGGCTTCGGCCAGAAGTGATACCGGCTGTCAGTGGGGGCCGGTGCCGGGCGGGCCAGGGATGCGATCTGTGCCTGAGGAGCTGCCCCTTCGAGGCGATGACACTGAGGGACGGCGTTGCATTCGTAGATAGGGACCGGTGCCAGGACTGTGGCCTCTGCGTGACCAGTTGTCCCACGGGCGCTGTGATCCATCCGTATTACCAGCGGTCAGTGATGGAGGCTGGCCTCGCGGCCCTTCTGGAGGGTGGTGCCAGTGGGGCGTTCGTGGCGCTGACCTGTCGGGGCGCGATGAGAACGCTACGGGAGGCCGTCAGCCGCGGTTTCGCGTATCCATCTTCTGTATTGCCAGTGGAGGTGCCTTCCGCCGGCTTCGCGGACCTGTATCTGATGCTGCGGGCCCTCGATTTCGGCGCCTCGGGCGTGTTGCTGGTCCACTGCGGCGGCGCCTGCGGGGCCGCCTGCCGGCCGGCGGCCTTCCAAGAGCGTGTGCTGGCGGTCCAGACCCTTCTGGAGACCCTCGCTTTCGGCAGCGAAAGGGTGGCGGTGCTGAACGCCACCTCTCCGAGGCGCTTAGTAGCGGACCTGGCGGCGAGCGTCCGAACGGGGATGGATGCGACGCCCGGTGGCAGCGCATGCAGCGAAAAGGCTAACGGGCACCGCCCGGGGGAGAACGCGCGGCTAGTGGTGTCTTTTTGGGAAAGGATGGGTAGGCCCAACACCCCCACGATTGAGCACGAAGGCCTGCCCTTTGGGCAGGCGCGGCTAGACTCCCGCGATTGCACCCTCTGCGGCCTCTGCGCCGATTCGTGCCCCACCGGTGCCCTACGCTACAGTGACGATTCTGGGGCTGCGATCCTGAACTTCGAGAGCGCAGATTGTGTTGGCTGCCGGATTTGTTCGAGGATTTGCCCAGAGAACGCCCTCAAGATCGATCGGGCCATAGACTTCAGTGCCCTCGGAGTGGGGCGCCGCCCGTTGAAATCGGCTGGCCTCCAGTTCTGTTCGCGCTGCGGGCAGGCCTATGCGCCGGAGGCCATGGTGGCGCGGCTAGTGTCAGCCCTCGGCGACCGTGCGGTGGACTTCCGGTACTGTCCTGACTGCCGGATGTTGGCGGCGATGGGCAGGGTCTAACGCTAGCGGGCAGCCGGGCTGGTCTTGGCCGGCCTCGGGGCGTCCTTTAGCAACTCCGCCGGCAGATCCACCTTCTTCGCCCTGAGGTACTCTCCCAGGCTCTTGGCCTGAGGGTCCGAGCGTGTCGATGAGGCCACGCCTTCGCCTAGGAGGCCGACCACCACGAAGTTGAGGGCCCTTAAGTTGGGCAGCTCGTAGCGTCGCACCTCCAGGTCTCGGGCCTCGGCGATGAGCTCCTTGAAGCGTGCCACCGTCAGGTAGTGGGCCAGCCAGGCGTACGCCTCGTCGCTACGGGCCCAGACGCCGACGTTAGCGTTTCCCCCCTTGTCGCCAGAGCGGGCTCCGAAGACGGTGCCCAGAGGCACGCGGACGGTTCGGCCACGGGGCACCGGCACTGTCGGCGGCGCTGGCGGGGGCACAGGCGCAAGGGTCGCCGGCGCGACGGGAGGCCGCGCTACGGGGATGCGGGAACCGTCGTCGGCTACGACGATCTCGTCGATGACATCGGCAGAGACGAGGGCCGGCCAATAGACGCCGAAGGCGCTCTCCGATGTGGGGCCGGTGGTCATATGGAAGCCCGGGTAGTTGGCCAGGGCCATCTCTACGACGGCGCCGGAGAAGGCCCGGCCCACCTTCTGCGGATCCTTGTCCTTGACTGTCACGCGCAGGAAGGCGCTGGCCTCCTCGTTGGTGGCCGGATCTTCGCGGTCCGTGCGTATGAGCTGCACGGAAACTTCATCGAAGCGCTCCTTGCCGCCAAGGGCGTAGAAGAGGGCCTCTTCGGCCACCCGTGCCTTCTCTTCGATGTCCAGACCGGTGAGGACGAAGGTCATCGTGTTGCGGAAGCCGCCGAGATAGTTGATGCAGACCTTGGTGGTGGGAGGAGCTGGCTCACCCTTGACGCCGGTGACCAGCACACGGTCGGGGCCTTCCTGCTCGAGACGGATGGAATCGAGGCGGGCCACGACATCTGGATTCAGATAGCGGGGGCCATCGATCTCGTACAAGAGTTGGGCCGTGACGGTGCCCACCGAAACGAGCCCCCCGGTGCCGGGGTGCTTGGTGACGACAAAGGACCCATCATCCCGCATCTCGGCTATGGGGAATCCCGGGTGGCGGAGATCAGGCACCTCTCGAAAGAAGGAGTAGTTGCCTCCGGTGGCCTGCGCGCCGCACTCCAAGATATGCCCGGCGACCACGGCGGAGGCGAGGCGGTCCCAGTCGTCCCGGGCCCAGCCGAAGTGCCAGGCCGCGGGTCCCACCACGAGGGAGGCATCGGTGACGCGAGGACAGATGACGACATCAGCGCCTGTGTTCAGCGCCTCGACGATGCCCCAGGCGCCAAGATAGGCGTTGGCGGCGATGGGTTGGATGCCCGACCCGACGAGGGGCCGGCCGGTGTCCATGTGGGCCAGCTTTTCCCCGCGAGCCACAAGGTCCGGGATCTTGGCCAGGATGTCGTCTCCTTCGATGTAGGCGATGCGGGCCTGTAGGCCGAGGCGGTCTGTAAGCTGGCGCATGCGGGCGGCTAGGCCCGCTGGGTTCAAGCCGCCAGCATTCGTGACGATCTTGATGCCCCTGTCAAGGCACGTGCCCAACACCTGCTCCATCTGCTCCAGAAAGGTGAGGGCGTAGCCGGCGTTGGGGTCCTTCTGTTTCATCTTCCAAAGAATGAGAAGGGTCAGCTCAGCCAGGTAGTCGCCCGTCAGGAAGTCGATGGGCCCGCCCTCGACCATCTCGCGCGCTGCGGACAGCCGGTCACCGTAGAAGCCGGAGCAGTTGGCGATGCGCAGGACGGGCTTCGCGGCACTCATCAGGGGGCCTCTGCCCAGCGTGGGGCGCGCTTCTCGGCGAACGCGGCCATGCCCTCCCGGGCTTCGTCCGAGGCAAAGAACTCGGCGGACCAGCGCGCCGTCAGTTCCAGGGCTGCTTCTAAGTCCATACCGGGGACCTCCCGGACAAGACGTTTGCACCCGGCGAGGGCACCCGGGGCACCCTTTAGAATGCTGGCGACATAGCGATGAACGGTCTCGTCGAGGCTCTCGATGGGCGCCGCGGCGTTGAGAAGGCCGATCCTGACAGCCTCCTGAGCATCGAAGACCTCCCCGGTGAGGAAGAGCTCCATGGCCTTGGTTATGCCGATCTTTGGGATGACGACGACCGAGATCATGGCAGGGATGAGCCCGAGGCGCACCTCGCTGAACGCGAAGGAGGCGCTGTCGGCGGCGACAGCTATGTCGCTGGCTGCGATGAGGCCGATGCCGCCGGCGCGGGCCGGCCCACCAACGCGGGCGACGACGGGTTTGGGCGACTGCCAGATGCGCTTGAGGATGTTGGCCAGACCGCCAGGCCCGGGACTTCGGCCTGGGGCTCCGGCCTCTCGCTGCTCCTTGAGGTCGGCTCCTGAGCAGAAGACGGGTCCGGTGTGGGTGAGGAGTATGACGCGGACGGCGGGATCGGCGATGGCTATCTCCAGGCTAACTTCCAACCCGGCGAGGAGAGCAGATGAGAGGGCGTTCCGGTTGGCCGGGGAATCGAGGGTGATGGTGGCCAAACCGCCGGCGATGTCGAGGCGGACAAGCTCCGAGCTCATGGCTTCTTCTCGTGGGCAAACTCGCCTGGACGGCGGCCGGGGCCGGGCGGCCCTGCGAAGGTCTGGGCGATGAGCATCCATTCGCGGGCGGCGTCGCCAAGGACCTCGAGGCCGGTATCAGCCAAGTGGCGCCGGCGGGTGACCACGCGGCAGAAGTCGGTCGCCGTACCGCGCACGACATCCGTGGCAGCGGGGTCGCCGAAGACCCATGTCTGGCCCGAAGGTGAGGTGAGCTCGACGCGGACCGGCGTAGTAGGCGGGGGCAACCCGTTGGCCATATAACTGTAGTTGCGGGTCCTGAATCCGAGAAAGGCAACGTGCCGCAGTCTGTCGGTGTCTGGCCGGTGGGTTCCTGTGACATCGACGATGTCGAGGCCGTGGGACCAGGTCTCCATGAGCCTGGCGGTCAAGAAGGATGCCGGGCTCATGTCTGGGCCGAACCAGGCGATGCGGCCTTCGGGCCGCAGCTTGCGGGCGGCCGCGATCAGGCCGCGGCTCGCTTCGTTCCACCAGGAGGCGAGATCGGGCGGTGCGAGGGAGCGCCCCTTTGGGAGGTACCGGGCCTCCAAATCTGCCGGGCTCTTGAGGGTCCGTAGTTGGTCAGCGAAGGCGGGAGGATCAGTCATGGCAGGGTAGCGGCTTCGTCGAAGTAGGCCAGGTGGGAAACCTGATCTCGCACGGCCCATCCAGGGGCATGGGTGGGAAAGTCCCAGGCCTCGGGCGAGAGGGAGTCTAGCACTTCGCGGAGAGCAGCCTGCTCAGCCTCGAGGTCGTCAATCAGCTCTTCGAGGGTGGT
>DAOUAG010000265.1:0-7682 GCA_034433815.1 Dehalococcoidia bacterium
TCCAGTTCTTCGATCTGGGGGTTGGCTTCGATGAACTGTGAAAGCTTGAGGAGGAGGCCTGTCAGCGCGCCGATGTCGGCTGCTTCGCCGCCGCGGACGCCGTCGAGGACGGCGCGGCCCTTGATGTCGTCGATCATCTGGCGGGCGTCGCGCTCTTCGAGAGGGACGATACGGAAGGCGACGTCCTTGAGGACTTCGACGAAGATGCCACCGAGACCGAACATGAGGACGGGGCCGAACTGGGGATCCTTGCTCATACCTACGATGACCTCGGTGCCCTGGGGCGCCATCGGCTGCACTGCCACGCCCTCGATGCGAGCCTCGGGCTGCTTGGACTTCACGCTGGTCACGATCTCGTCGAAAGCCGCCTGCACCTCGGCAGCCGACTTCAGGCCCACGCGGACGCCGCCTACGTCGGACTTGTGGGTGATGTCCGGCGAGACGATCTTGAGAACGACGGGGAAGCCGGCCTTAGCTGCGGCGTCAGCGGCCTCCTGGGATGTCCGGGCCAGGGTGGCCTTGGCTACCGGTATGCCGGCCTCTGCCAGGATCTCCTTGGACTCGATCTCTGTGAGGACGGTGCGGCCCTGGCCGCGGGCCTTCTCTATGACTTGTGCTATGGACATCGCGCCAGAGCTCCTTGTGACTGTGGTCCAGCTCGGCCTCCGGTTGCAGGGGCCGGATAGCGCTGCGATGATACGCTACCCCTGCCGTGAACGTCAAGGTTAGGCCCCGCGGGTACCCGGCCGGGAAGAGGGTCTCTAAGCATGAGGCGTAGGGCTCCGCTCGCCCTTCGAGACACCTCAGGGCGAGCGGGAAGGCGTGTCATCCCCGCTCATGCTGAGGCTCTCGAAGCATGAGCCACCGGCGATCGCCTGTCCTGGCGTTAGGCGTCGAGCCGCTGGCTGGACCGGGATGTGGCCCTTGGGGAGCGGGCCATGGTCCGAGTGGCGGAGTAGTTGGCGAACGAGCGAGTGGCGCCGCAGCGCTTGCACACCCCCGTGCTGGTCTCACCGGAGGGGGTCTCGATCTGCCAGTGGTGTGCGCAGTCCAGAGGGCCATCACCTCGGCTGGCGGGCCCGCCATTGGCTCGCTCTACCACCTGGGGCCGCCTGTTCGTCCGCCGCGGTTGCTGCCGCCCCGCCCGCCGAAGCCGCCGCTGCGTTGCTGCGGTGGCCTGGCTTCGTCTACCGTCAACGTGCGGCCGTCGAGCGTTTTGCCGTTGAGCTGCTGGATGGCCTTGCGCGCGTCATCGCTGGATGCCATCTCCACGAAGCCGAAGCCTCGGGAGCGGCCGGAAAAACGGTCCGTCGCTATGGATGCGCTTTGTACCGGGCCGATCTGCTCGAAGAAGGCGCGCAAACCCTCATCGGTCGTATCGTAGGAGATACCGCCCACGTAAAGCTTCGTTGCCAAAGGTCCTCCTCTAGGGAACGTCCGCGTTCACGCGGACGGAAAGTCTCCCGCGCTGGACATTGCCTCCTGCCGCCGGGAGAGGGCGCGCCGGGGCGATGTCCCTTAGTATACTCCATCCTTGATCCTTGCGCGAACCCGACCGATCCCGAGGTCAAGGAGGGCCGATCTCTAGACGATGGCCTGTTCGTGATAAATGCCGAAGACGTCCCGCATGACGCCGCAGATCTCGCCCAGCGTGCAGTAGGCGCTTACAGCCTCCAGGAGGGGCGGCATGACGTTGCCGCCTTCGCGACAGACCTGCTCTAACCGCCGGAGGCAGCGGGCCGCCTCCCGCCCATCCCGCTCCCTGCGCACGCGTTTGAGCCGCTCCACCTGCCGGTCGTAACCGGCGGGGTCCATCTCCAGGATGGGGATCTCGATGGGTTCGTCCAAGACGAACTCGTTGACGCCGACGACGATCCGCTGCCGGTTATCGATCTCCTGTTGGTAGCGGTAGGCCGACTCTGCGATCTCCCGCTGGAGGTAGCCACTCTCGATGGCCGGCAGGACGCCTCCCATGTCTTCGATCTTGTGGAAGTAAGCGTAGGCGTCTTCCTCAGTGGCCCGAGTGAGGGCTTCGACGTAGAAGCTGCCTCCCAAGGGGTCCACGGTGTTGGCGACGCCCGATTCGTGGGCGATGACCTGCTGGGTTCGCAGGGCCAGGCGTGCGGCCTTCTCGCTGGGAAGGGCCAGGGCCTCGTCCATGGAGTTGGTGTGGAGGGATTGGGTGCCGCCCAGGACGGCGGCCAGGGCCTGGATGGCGGTGCGGATCAGGTTCACCTCCGGCTGCTGCGCCGTAAGCGAAACGCCGGCCGTCTGGGTGTGGAAGCGCATCCAGAGAGAACGCTCCTTCTTGGCCCCAAAGCGCTCCTTCATCTCCCGCGCCCAGATACGGCGTGCCGCCCGGAACTTGGCCACCTCCTCGAAGAAATCGTTGTGGCAGTTGAAGAAGAAGGAGAGACGGGGCGCGAACTCGTCGACATCCAGGCCGCGCTCCTGGCACCAGCGCACGTATTCGAAGCCGTCGGCTAGGGTAAAGGCCAGCTCCTGCACCGCCGTCGCGCCTGCCTCCCGGATGTGGTAGCCGGAGATGCTGATGGTGTTCCACAGAGGCATCTCCCGGGTGCCAAACTCGATGGTGTCCACCACCAGACGCATCGAAGGCTCAGGCGGGAAGATGAACTCCTTCTGGGCGATGAACTCCTTGAGGATGTCGTTCTGGATGGTGCCGGCCAGCTTGCGGCGTGGTATCCCGCGCTTCTCCGCGGCTACGATGTACATCGCCCAGATGACGGCCGCCGGCGAGTTAATGGTCATGGAGGTGCTGATGTCAGCCAGGGGCAGGCCGTCCAGCAGGATCTCCATGTCCGCCAGGGAGGATACGGCGACCCCGCACTTGCCGAACTCGCCGATGGCCTCAGGGGCGTCGGTGTCGTATCCATAGAGGGTCGGCATGTCGAACGCTATTGAGAGGCCGGTCTGGCCTTGGGAGAGGAGGTACTTGAAGCGTTGGTTGGTCTCCTCTGCGCTGCCGAAGCCGGCGAACATGCGCATCGTCCACAGCTTCCCGCGGTAGCCGGTAGCGTGAATGCCGCGGGTGTAGGGGTACTGGCCCGGGAGGCCCAGATCCCGCTCGTAATCCAGATCCGGCAAGTCTGTGGGGTCGTAGACCCGGCGGACAGGGCGCCCGGAGGTGGTCATGAAGGGCCCTGGGCGCTCGCCATCGATGGCGGCTTCCTGCGCCGCCCGCTTCTGGGCAAGGCTCTTGAGTTTGGCAGGATCGTACATCCGCTAGCCTCCAAGGTAGGATACCACAGCCCGGCCAGATGGCCAGATTGCGGCGAAGGCTTGACAGGCTGTGCTAGAATTATTCACGCGTCTTAGCGTGTTAGTGGAGTCGCAAAGTATGACCGTTGAGCCCTTCGACAATTACGTTGACCTAGTGGAGGCAGCGCGCCAACTGAACATACATCCCCAAAGCTTGCGCCGCCTCATCAAGCAGAAGAAGGTGCCGGCTGTCCTGTTCGGAGGCAAGTACCTCATCGAGCGGGATAAGCTGGAGATGTTCAAGGCAAACTACGATCGTCGCCCGGGGCGAAAGGCCATCCACAGGCTCATATAGGTCTGGCGTTCTCAGGCCGGCGGCTCCACAGCGATGCCGGGATCGTTGACGTCCCGGAACTCCATGAAGAGGTCGATGCTCATGGGGCGGCCTTGCTCGTCGGTGTCTGAGGCGCTGATCTCTAGGCGGGCCGGCCAGCCGCCCTCCCGGGCCAGCCACAGCTCCACCTGAAAGCTCTGGGGCAGGGACGAGCTGTCGCCCGCCCCCAGGAGGTCGGGCAGGCGTTTGACGTCTGCCTTGTCCAGCCGGTAGTGGTCTGTGCTGACGCCGTTCAGGTCCTCCCGCTCGGGCTGGACCGCGGCGAGCGAGGGAGCGAGGTCGGCTACGATGTCCTGGCACACGACGCTCGGGGTGAGGAGCGTAAGACCCTCCGTGTCTTGCTGCTCCTGCCAGATGCCGTTGGTCTGCACCCAAGTGCGGCTGCCGATGGAGCGCAGTTCCAGCTTCTCCCCATGCACACTCAGGATCACCTGCGACCGGTCTGGGGCCACGTAGGCGCCCTCCATTTGCATATCGGAGAAGAGGTTGGTGAGGGCTTGGGCGAAGGCGCCGAGGGGCTGGGAGGGGGTCTGGCTGGGGTAGGCGTCGAAAGCAGGCGTCTGCAGCTTCAGCCTTATCTGATAACGGTAGCTCTTGATCTGGGAGATGCTGTTGCAAGATGGGGCGCTGCCCCGCGCAACGCTATCGGAGCCGTTGCTCCCGGAGCACGCAGCCAGGGCCAGCCCCGCCAAGAAGGCGGCGGCCAACCATGCTCTCCTGTCCATAGGATCCTTCTTGCCGCTAGCCCACTCTAGCACCGGCCACGCTGGCCCGTCAAAAGGGCGATACTGCCCGAGGGGACGCCTTGGTCCGCCAGACTAATCGCACCAC
This sequence comes from Dehalococcoidia bacterium, assembly GCA_034433815.1. Classification (GTDB taxonomy): domain Bacteria; phylum Chloroflexota; class Dehalococcoidia; order SM23-28-2; family RBG-16-64-32; genus DAOUAG01. Next base: position 4,448 of record DAOUAG010000265.1, read on the forward strand.
CAGCTTGCGGGCTTCCTCGGCGAGAAGGAAGAGAGGTGTCAAGGCTGCCAGCAGCGGCCAATACCGGGGATCGATGGGCTCGAGTCCAAAGATGGCCCTAAGGGGCTGCACGGCGATCAGGGTTGCCAAAAGGATGATCTCTGCCAGTATCGCCCCCAGGAGGGCCGGGTTGCCTCCGAATCCCGTGCGTAGGACAGACTGCCACGCGCTTCGGCAGGCGAAGGCGTTGGCGACTTGACAGGCGACGATGCCAGCCAGGGTGACGGTGGTGGCCTGCCGGTAGAGGGGCCCAGTATCAACGTAAGGGCCAAACAGGGTGCCAGTGGTGTCCCACTGGAAGCAAAAATAAGCCGTCAGGCTGAGGAAGGCAGCCCAGAGCCCAAGGTATCCCAGGGCACGCGTCAGAAGCCCCCTCGTCACCATTCGCTCCTGCCGCGGCCTTGGCGGGTGCTGCATCACCTGTTTACCCGCCGGATCAACACCCAAGGCTAGGCCGGGCAGGATGTCGGTGCCCAGGTCCACCAGTAGCACCTGAAGCACCGTCAACGGTAGTGGTATGTTGAAGAGGACGAAAAGGACAAAAGGGGCGGCCTCGGCGACGTTGCTAGTGAGGTAGTAAGTGAGGAACTTACGAATGTTGTCGTAGACTCCGCGACCTTCTTGCACGGCCGCCACTATGGTGGCGAAGTTGTCGTCTGTCAGCACCATGTCAGCCGCCTCGCGCGCTACGTCAGTGCCCCTTCGGCCCATCGCGATGCCGATGTCTGCCGCCCGTAGGGCCGGCGCATCGTTGACGCCATCCCCTGTAACGGCCACGACCCGCCCAAGGCTCCGGTACGCCTGGACGAGCCTCAACTTTTGGTCCGGCGTGACCCGGGCGAAGACAGCGGGCCGCCGGTGTTGTAGGAGCTGCGCGAGCTCGTCGTCGCCCATGGCGTCCAGTTGGGCTCCGGTGATGGGCTCGCTATCGTCATAGGCGATGTGCGCCTGGCGGGCCACCGTTTGGGCGGTATGGCTGTGGTCCCCCGTCAGCATGACGACGTGGATGCCGGCGCTGCGGCAGCGTTCTACGGCGTCCGGGACCTCGGGCCGTAACGGATTGTCCATCCCAACCAGCCCTAGGAATGTCAGACCCTCTTCGGCGGCGCCGGCCTTGTCCGGAAGCGCTCCCGCTGGCAGCCAGCGGATTGCGAGGGCCAAGACCCGCAGTCCGGCGTCTGATAGGGTGTCGGAGCGCCGGAGCAACTCCTGCCGGCGCTCGGGCTTGAGCTCGCGAATGGTTCCCCCGCACATCTCGTCGCGGCAACGGGCCAGGGTTTCTGCCGGACTGCCCTTCAGGCAGAGGAGGCGGCGGCCGGGTTCCTGGTGCAGGGTGGACATCATACGGCGGCTGGCGTCGAAGGGAAACTCCCGCACTAAAGGACGGGCCTTGCGTTCGGCGTCAGGGTCAACGCCGGCCTTGACGGCCAGGACGAGCAAGGCTTCGTCGATAGGGTCGCCTAGGCCTGCCTGGTGTCGGCCCCGGCGGGGCACGATCCCGCGATTGCAGAGGATGCCACATCGCAAGAGCCATTCCAGCTCGGGTGGGTCACTATTGTCATCCCGGGGGGTGCGCCTCAGGCTTCCGCGAAGTTCATATCCTCTGCCGGACACTGAATAGTGGACGTCCCCGACCCAAACCTCTCGTGCAGTCATCTCGTTGGTGGTGATGGTGCCGGTCTTGTCGGTGCAAATGACATCGGTGCAGCCGAGGGTCTCGACGGACGAGAGGCGCTTGACGATGGCGTGCCGCTTGGCCATGCGCTGTACGCCCAGGGCCAGGGCCAAGGATACGGTGGGAAGGAGCCCTTCCGGTATGATGGCCACCAGGATGCCCAGGCCGAAAGTAAAGGCGTCCTTGGTCGAAAGCCGCCCGGTAACCTCGCCGACGGTGAAGAAGAGGAAGCCTATGGCAAGGGCCACGGCGGCGATGGCGTGCGCGGTGAAAGTCAGTTGCTTCTGCAGGGGGCTAGGCTCAACGTAGAGGCGCTCAGTAAGTGCGGCCATGCGCCCGAAGACGGTGTCGCGTCCAGTGGCGAAGACCACCCCTTCGCCGCTGCCCTCCACCACCGTTGTACCGGCAAGAACGCAGTTGGGCGCCTCTGCCAAGGTGGCGGGTGGCGCCGGGCCGCTATGGCGGCCCACGGGCTCCGATTCGCCAGTGAGAATGCTGTAGTCGGCACGGAGGTCCGCCGCCTGCACCAATCGTACGTCAGCGACTGCCCGGTCGCCGCGGCGCAAGATCAGAATATCGCCCGGGACTACGTTCCGAGCGCGGATGGGCTGCTCGACGCCATCGCGGCGCACCCGTGCTCTGGGGACCATGCGCCTGTGCAGGGCCTCTACCAGACGGCTGGCGCGATATTCTTGCCAGAAGCTGAAGATGGCGTTGATGGCTATGATGGCTAGGATTGCCCACCCTATCTGAGGGAGTCCCGCCAGTAGGGCCAGGGCAGCGGCTCCCCAGAGGAGCAACGCCAGAGTGTGGGTAACCTGCGCCAAAAGAAGGCGCAGCGGACTGGGCGGGCGCGGTACCGGCAAGGCGTTGGGCCCGGTTTGCCGCAAGCGCCGGGCAGCCTCCTGGGTCGAGAGGCCGGAAGGCGCGGACTTCAGGAGGCCCATCGCTTCCTCGTTGCTCGCCGTAACGATGGAGGCAGCATCTAGACAGGGCGTCGGATTGGAGGTGGCCTGATGTCGTCGGCTGCGTTGGCTCGTGGTCACGGCGCTGTACCCCGCCGATAAGGTTATCGCAGGTGTTGGCTCCGCGTTTTAGGGTCGTCCGGGCCTCTCTTGGCGGGCCGCAGGTCACACTGGGGCGCGCTCAGCCGCCCCGGGCGGCGCGCCGTGACCGGATGTAGTCGATGGACTTCCGGTACTGCTCCTCTTCGATAAGACCCCGGGCCATGAGGTTCGTGAGGAGGGCTTCGAGCCCCAGGATCGGGATGAGGTTGTAGCCCCTCTGGCGGAGCTGCTCCTCCGCCCCCTCCTGCCGGTCCAGCAGGACGAGGACGTCCTTGACCACGAGGCCTGCGTGCTTCCGGAGGAAATCAGCCGTCTCGATGATGCCGCCGCCGCTGGTGACCAGATCGTCGATGAGAAGGACGGTCTCGCCGGAGTTATAGAGGCCCTCGACGAAAAGACGCTTGCCGTTGTGCTCCTTGGCAGGGTGGACGTAGACCATGGGGACGCGACTGCG
>DAOUAG010000266.1:0-1993 GCA_034433815.1 Dehalococcoidia bacterium
CGTTTGCACTCCTGTGGAAGGATGGACCGCTCACGCCAACGCCAGGAGGAAGCCGGCCAGCGGCTGCTGAACCCGCCGCCGGAACCTCGGGAGACGTCAACTGCGATGAGGCCGTCAACGCGGTCGACGCCTTGCAAGTGCTGCGCTACGTCGCCGGCCTGTCAGCCGGGGCCTGCCTAGCCAGCGCTGGTGACGTGGACTGCTCCGGCAGCATCGACTCGGTGGACGCGCTGCTCATCCTGCGGTACGTGGCCGACCTAGGGACAACGGTGCCAGATGTCTGCCCGCCGATCGGCGGCGGCTCGCCGCCCGAGGAGGAGCCCACCGCTTATGACCTTATCGACGAAGCGCTGGCCCAGGGCCAGATCGACGAGGAGACGGCCCTCCTTTACTCCGTATACGCCCTTTTTGATGATCCCAGGCTGCCGGCCGCTTACGACGGCGCGCCTCCTCCCGACTTCGAATCGCGCCTAGACCTCACGCGCATCGCCTCCCAGATCGACAGCTTGTCCGCGACGGTGAGGGCCCAGATCGAGTCCTTCCTCATCGCGCCGATGCACGCCGGGAGCTGGTGGGACTTGCGCAATAACCCTCAGGCGGCCACAACAGTCGACCTCAGCCCGCTCTCGACGGCGCCCGGCCCCATTCTTGACGGCGACTGGACTTCCATCGCCACCAGCAACAACCAGGTGCGCATCTGGTATCCGGTCGACGACTTCTCCCTGTTCCAGCTGGCGAACGACACGAAGCAGGAGATCGACTCACACATCTGGCCGCAGCTCGTGGCGCTCATGGGACGCCAGCCGTTGCCGGACGGCGGCGCCACGATGCCTGGGCGCGGCGGCGACGACCTGACGGACATAGTCATCGGCAAGGACATGCCGGCTTTCGTCACCATCGGCCTCCCGCCCAACCTCTGCGAACGGACGGGGGCCCTGGTCCTCGCCGACCCGGACGAGGCGACTCGGCTTGGTGTGCCGTTTAACGCGGCGATCGGTCACGAGCTGATGCACGTCTTCCAGTTCGCGTTCGATATGACGAACCGTGCCGGCGGCAACGGCGGTTGCGGCGCCGACGAGTACGAGTGGTGGTCCGAGGCCTCCGCTGTCTGGGTTGAGGACTACCTCTACCCCTCCGCGAACAGCGAGCACACCGGACTCCGCGGTGAGCGCCAGGTGCGGGACTTCATGACCGACCTCGGCTCGCCGCTGGACAAGGGTGGCTCTGACCGCATCGGCGGGTTTTACGTCTCCTCCAGCCGGCAGTACGGCGCGTACCTGTGGGCGTTCTACGCGGCGCGGAAGTTCGGTAACGACGTCATCGGTCAGATGTGGCGCAACATGGAGGGCACGGGCGCCCTGGCAGCCATCGATAGCGCCCTGCCGCAGGGATTTGAGAAAGCATGGCCGGAGTTCGCCGTGTTCATCCTCAATCAGGCGCCATATGACTTCTTTCGCCAGCAGGACAGCGTCCAGCAGAGCCCGGACGCGTTCGCGGACCAGGGATACGGTTCTTTCGCCACCTTCCGCCATCACGATGAGCCCGTGAAACTGGACGGCTTCGTAGGCTATGCGCAGATTACGAACGAGGGTGGCTTCAGCCCCGACTGGTTCGGAGACGAGCACCTCTCTATGACCTACAACAGCTACCTGTTCCCGGACCCGGAGGTCAGATCCGTCGCCTTTTACAACGGCATGACCTTCTCCGCCGACCAGGTGGAAACCGAAGCCGGCAAGCTCTGGCTGCCGATGCCGCGACCAGCGGAGGAGATCCGGGGGCTGACCGCCCAGGCGCTCATCAAGTACGCCGGGCAGGGCTGGCAGTTGGAGGACTGGACGTACTACCCATATAAGAACTTCTGCCGCGATGTGACGGCCGAACGCATCGAAGAATTGATAATCATCACAGCGAACAGCGTCCCGGAACGGAACTACCAGGTTGAGAGTCCTGATAATGGCCCCAAGGTGTGGGTCTCGGACATGGGCTGCAACCG
>DAOUAG010000267.1:0-4493 GCA_034433815.1 Dehalococcoidia bacterium
CCAAGGACATCACGATACCCCGTGGCATCGGAGCTACCCCCTTCCGCGGTGCGTGCGACGAATGTACGCGCGGCGAAGGCGCGTGTCAATAGGAAAACGGCGCGAATATCCGAAAATGCGGCGGGCTCATGCTTGGAGAGCCTCAGCATGAGCGGGGGTGGTCGGGGGCCGGCGGGGCCGCTGGTTTGCCCGGCCTGCCTGCCGACGCTATAGTGGCCTTGATGCCCCGTCTGCTCCTGGCCACCAACAACCCCGGCAAGGTGCGGGAGTATCGCACCCTCCTCGAAGGCTGCGGCTGGGAGATCGTGACGCCGCAGGAGCTGGGCATCGAGCTGCCAGACGAGGAGAGTGGTGAGAGCTACGAGGCGAATGCTAAGATGAAAGCGGTCCGCGGCGCCCAGGCCAGCGGCCTGGTCACCCTGGCCGATGACTCGGGCATCGAGATCGAGGCCGTGGGCGGCGCCCCAGGGGTGGAATCGGCCCGCTTTCTGGGCAGCGGCGCCAGCTACCAGGAGCGGTTCCGGGAGATCCTCCGGCGCCTCCAGGGCCTCCCCCGGGAGCAGCGGCGGGCGCGCTTCATCTGCGTCATCGCCATCGCTGAACCCGGCGGCGGCGTCCACATCGCCATGGGGGACGTCCAGGGCCTTATCGCCGAGGAGCCGCGAGGAGAAGGAGGGTTCGGGTACGATCCCATCTTCTGGCTGCCCCAGCACTCGGCCACCATGGCCGAACTGCCGGAACACCAGAAGAACATCGTCAGCCACCGGGCGCGGGCCGTCGCCCCTGCCCGGCAGATCCTGAAAGAGCTGCTGCATGAGCAAAGGAAACGCTCCGCCCCCCAACAGCAGGCCCGGCCCTGACCAGGGCGCCCTTGCCGACACCCTGGGCCGGCCCCTGCACGACCTCCGCATCTCCGTCACCGACCGCTGCAACTTCCGCTGCCGCTACTGCATGCCCAAGGAGGTCTTCGGCCGCGGCTACGAGTTCCTGCGCCGCCGCGAGATCCTCTCCTTCGAGGAGATCGCCCGGGTAGCCTCCGTCTTCGTGGGCCTGGGGGTCGAGAAGATACGCCTCACGGGGGGCGAGCCGACGGTACGGCAGGACCTGCCCCGCCTCATCGCGATGCTGGCGGCCATCCCCGGCCTCAAGGACCTCACCATGACCACCAACGGCTCCCGCCTGGCCCAGATGGCGCGCCCCCTCAAGGAGGCCGGCCTGCGCCGCATCACCGTCAGCCTCGACTCCCTGGACGATGCCGTCTTCCGCTACATGAACGACGTGGACTTCCCGGTGGCCCGGGTCTTGGAGGGCATCGAGGCCGCCCAGGCTGCCGGCCTATCCCCCATCAAGATCAACGTCGTCGTCAAGAGGGGCGTCAACGACCATACCATCGTTGACATCGCCCGCCACTTTCGGGGCACCGGCTGCATCGTGCGCTTCATCGAGTTCATGGACGTGGGAAACAACAACGGCTGGCGACTGGACGACGTGGTGCCGGGGGCCGAGATCGTCCAGGCCATCCACCGGGAGTTCCCGCTGGAGCCCGTGGGGCGCGCCTACCGCGGCGAGGTCGCAGGGCGCTACCGGTACCTGGACGGCGCCGGCGAGATCGGCGTCATCACCTCCGTCAGCCAGCCCTTCTGCGCCGATTGCACCCGCATCCGCCTCTCTGCCGATGGCAAGCTCTACACCTGCCTCTTCGCCGCCGCCGGCCACGACTTAAGGCCACTCTTGCGAGGCGGAGCCAGCGATGAGGAGGTAGCCGCCTTCATCAGCGGCATTTGGCGGGCCCGCAGCGACCGCTACTCGGAGCTCCGCTCGCTCAATACGCCGGACCTGCCCAAGGTCGAGATGTCCTACATCGGGGGTTGAACGCCCCATGGCCCGGCGCCAAACTAAGCTTTCCCACGTCGATGCGGCCGGCCGTCCCCGCATGGTGGACGTCTCGGCCAAGCCCGACACCGCCCGCGAGGCCGTGGCCAAGGGCAGCGTCTACATGAACCCGGAAACGCTGCGCCTCATCGTCTCCGGCGCCGCTGCCAAGGGCGACGTCCTGACCACGGCCCAGCTCGCCGGCGTCATGGCCGCCAAAGGCACCGCCAACCTCATCCCCCTTTGCCATCCGCTGCCCCTCACGGGCATCGAGGTATCCCTGGAGCCAGATGCCGGCCGCAACGCCATCGACATCACGGCCACGGTGCGCACCACCGCCAAGACCGGCGTCGAAATGGAGGCCCTGACCGCCGTGGCCGTGGCCGCCCTAACCGTCTACGACATGGCCAAGGCCGTGCAGAAGGATATGCGCATCAGCGACATCCGCCTGGTGCGCAAGACGGGCGGCAAGAGCGGCGACATCCGGCTGGAGTAAGGCCAAGCGCCCTTAGGGCTCCGCCTCCCGCTCCATGAGAAGCTCCACCAGGCGCGTCAGGGCGTTGTAGGCGTAGAGGACGTAGTCCCGCGGATGCAGGTCCAGCGGCTTCAGCTCCTCCTTGCGCAAGGCCACGGGGTCAGCCATCTCGAAGTCGAATGCGGGCACCTCCTGGCCGATCTGTAGCTCGTACAGGCCGCCGTCCGGGCCTACCACTACGCAGCCGCGATCCGGATCCTCCGCCCCGGGCGCCTCGACCTCCACGCCGAAGGTAAAGAAGGCCCCCGGGTACGGCGGGAACGGATCCAGACGGCCAGCCGCCTCCCGCAAGAGGCGCTCCAGCCCGGCCGCCGCCCGCTCCAGCAGGGCGTCAGCCTCGCGTTTGAGCTCCAGGTGATCTCGATCCATAACGCGGGCAGCGCTGATACTGTTTTAACTTACTCAATATGCTAAAATATTCCCGTGACTCCCGGAAACCTACACATGCAGTCCACCCGCCGTCAGATCCTGGAGTACCTGCAACGGCACGGCCGGGGCACCGTCAAGGATCTCGGGCAGCTCCTGGGCCTGACCTCCACTGGCATCCGCCAACACCTAACGGTGCTGGAGCGAGACGGCCTGGTGGACGTGCGCGAAGAGCGGGGCCACGTGGGCCGGCCCACCCTAGTATACTCCCTGACGGAGAAGGCCGACGCCCTCTTCCCCAAGACCTACGACGTCTTGGCCAACGTCATCCTCGAGGAGCTGCGGGCTAGCGAGGGGAACGAGCGGCTCCAGGCCCTCCTCCACAGGGTGGCCCACCGCCTGGCGGCCCCCTACCTGGACCGCGTCCAGGGCAAACCCCTGCCCGAGAGGATCCGGGAAACCGCCCGCATCATCGAAGAGCAGGGCTGCCTCGTCGATCTCACCGAGGCGGACGGAGAGTTCTACATCGACGAGTTCACCTGCCCCTTCCCCCGCATCGCCGAGCGCGACAGGGCCGTCTGCGCCCTCCACGTCGAGTTCGTGCACACCCTTACCGGGGCCGACACCCGCCTCGTCCGCAGCCTTCTCCGCGGCGAGCGCAGCTGCACCTATCGCATCCGTCCGCACCGTCCAGCCCCGGCGCAGCCGGCCGCCGTCTGATCTGCGCCCGCCGGCTGCCGGAACGCCTTTCAACCCCCGCCGCGCTGGGCCTTGGCCCGCAACGCCGCCATGGCCTCGGCTGCGGCGGGCCCTTCGATTGCGACCGTCACCCGCGCTAGGCCCAGGGCGCCTTGGTCCCGGCTCGCCGCCAGGCGGGCCGTCCAGCCCGGGCCGTGGACCTCTTCCCCTACTTGGCGTCCGCCCAACTCCAAGAGGTAATCCCGCAAGAGCCAGGCAGGGATCCCCCCGAAGGTGGCCTGCTCAGCCACCGCCGGCCACGGGGGGAAAGATGGCTATCTCCGCCTGGCCGTCCAGCACCGTGTCCAGGCCGTCCAGGTATCGGATGTCCCGGCCATCCAGAAAGACGGTAACGAAGGGCACCAGGGCCCCTTGTTCGTCCAGGATGCAGCCTGCCAGGCCAGGCTGCCGTCGCACCAGCTCTCGCAGGACCGAGCCCACCCGGTCGCCCGGCGCCCAGGGCACCTCCACCGTGGCCAGGCCGCCGGCCCGCTGCCGCAGGGTGGCGTAGAGGCGGACGATACCCACGGCCGGCGCACCCCTAGATGATGGCCAGTTCCTTGAGCTTGCGCTCGGGCACCACGCCGTTCTCCCAGCCGCGGGCCTCGTAGTACTCCCGCAGCATGAGGTCCAGCTCGCAGACCTGGCCCTCGGAGCCTTTGCTGGTGGAGGGCTCCTTCAGGAACCGTTCGGGCAGATAATCGGAGCCCTCGCGATGCCCGGCCAGGTTGTTGAAGTAGCGCTCCAGGTTGTAGATGCGCTCGCCCGCCTTCAGCAGGTCGGCGGCGGTGACCTTGACGCCCGTCACCGCGGAGTACTGGGCGGCGTACTCCTCGGGTCCCTCGGCGAAGGCCGAGAACTTGCAGATGTCGAAGGAATCGGACACAGCGTGGAGATCTTGAAGCAGCTTGGTGAGCCGACCCTTGCCCTCCCAGGCCAAAGGATCCGTCTTCTCCGGGATGCCCAGGATCTCGCTGGCCGG
>DAOUAG010000268.1:0-6359 GCA_034433815.1 Dehalococcoidia bacterium
GTGAAGTCAGCACCAGGGTTGAGAAATTGGGCGCCCTCCGTCGCCACCGCCACCTCGATCCGCAGCGCGTTCACGCTCACGCCATAGTCTTCGAGTTCCGAAGCTAGTCCTCGGGTTAGCGCCTCCAGCCCAGCCTTGGACACGGAATAGGAGACCATCTCCGGTAGGAGCATCACGGCCGCGCCGGAGGAGATGTTTAAGACCCGGCCGTTTCGGCGCTCCATCATGTGGGGTAGGACGGCCTGGGTGCAAACGACGGGCCCCCAAAGGTTGACCTTGAGCACGAGATCCAATCGGGACAGCGGTGTCTGGTAAAAGGGCGCCCGGTACATATAGGCTGCGTTATTGACCAGAATATCGATGCGGCCGAACTGTTCGAGGGCCCGAGCAACCATTTTCTTCACATCATCCTCTGATGTGACATCGGCCCGGATGGCAAGGGCCCGCCTTCCCAGCGCCTCCGCTTCCCGGACGGTCTCGTCGATGGTGCCGGGGATGCGCGACGGGGCGGAATCCGTCGAACGCGCCACCGCTACGATGTCGGCCCCGAGTCGCGCCAGCTCCAGGGCGATGGCGCGCCCGATGCCGCGGCTGGCGCCCGTGATCAGGGCTACCTGACCTTCGAACGTCGCCATGTCATCCGCTTTGCGCGGCATTGCCGGGCAGCCGGGTCTCCTTCCAAAGCTTGCGCACCATATCCGGCAGCCACAAATGTCCCGTGAATCGGTTCGCTACGTCAAGCCACCGGTAGCCACGTTGCCGTAGAACGCATCGTGCCGGCATAATAATCAGGGCGCTGGCCAAGGGCCCGGGGGCAACAGAATCGTAACGCATGACCAGTGACCTCAAGAGCGAGGGTCTAAGCATCCTCTCGGGCCTTCGGGTGGTGGAGATATCGGCCGATGGCAGTGCAGCCATGGCCGCTAAACACTTCGCCGATTGGGGCGCCTCCGTAACGGTGCTGGAGCCTCCGGAAGGCACGCCGTTGCGTCAGGCGCCGCCCTACTACTCCGTTGGCAACGAGGCCCGTAGTGCCACGTGGCAGTGGCTATCCCGGGGCAAGACCTCCGTCCGTGTTGGTCAGGGGCTGCCGGTCTCGCCAGATACGGCCCTGGGGCTCTGCCAGGCGGCCGACGTGGTGGTAGCTGAAAGCGGGATAGCGGCAAGGGTACTCGGACGAGATATCGGCTCCCTGCGCTCCGCTCTAGAGGGCAGGGTCACCAGTGTCATAATCTCCCCGGCTGGGCTTGACGGGCCGTACGCGGGATATCGGGCCACGGATCTGGGCATCAACGCCTTGGGCGGTGTCATGAGCCTTTTGGGTGACCCCGACCGGGAGCCCTTGCGTCCGGGCCCCGACCTGATGCCCCGGATCGCTGGCGTCTTCGCCTTCGTTGCCGCGCTGATTGTTTTGCGCCACTGCCGTCAAGGGGGAGTGCCCCAGTTCATAGACCTGTCGTCCCAGGCGGTGGCAGCCTCCGTCATCGTCCCTGCCTGGTTGGTCAAGAGCATGGTGGGCATCGAACACACACGGCGGGGCAACACCTGGCCCATGGGGGTCTCCGAGTGCAAGGACGGTTGGATTGGCGTGCCGCCACTGACGCCAACCCATTGGGATATGTTGTGCCACCTCATGGGAATAGCCGACGTACTGGAACACCCTCAGGGCCGCGATATCAACTGGCGTATGCAGCATGCGCAGGAGCTGTATGAGCGCGTCCGCCCCTGGCTGATGGCGCGCACCCGGAGGGAGATCCAGCAAGAGGCCCAGACGTACCGGCTGCCGGCGGCTCCGGTCCAGACTATTGACGAACGCCTCCAGTGCCCGCAGTTGGCGGCCCGAGGCTTCTGGCGGGAGATGGAGATAGACGGCAGGGTGGTGAAAGTCCCCCGCGTTACCTGTTCAGTGAAGGGCGTCACGCCGACGGAGCGGGGCCCCCTCCGCGAGACGGGATACGTGGAAGTGGGGTCACCCCGGCACGCTTCCGGCGCGGCGCCGGCTGGGCTTCCCTTCGCCGGACTGCGGGTCCTAGACCTGACGGCCTTCTGGTCCGGCCCCTACGCCATGACCCTTCTCGCCGCGCTGGGCGCCGACGTGATCAAGATCGAATCGGCGCAACGGCCTGACCCATATCGGTACACCTGGGCGCCTTATGGGCGGGATCGATGGTTCGAGTTCGGCCCCCTGTGGGTCGATGCTAACTGCGGCAAACGGAACCTCGCCCTCGATCTCACCTCCGCCGAAGGCAAGGCAGTTTTTGAGCGTATGGTCTCGCAAGCCGATATCGTCATCAGCAACTTCGCCAATCGCGTGATGCCGAACCTTGGACTGACCAACGATCGCCTGCTGGAGATCAACCCCAGGCTCATCGTGGTGACGATGCCGGGCTATGGGCCTGGTGGCCCCTGGGAGGACTACGTTGGTTACGCCGTCGCCTTCGAGCAGTTAGTGTGCTCATCCATGGTGGGTTACGAGGACGGGCCGCCTTCCTACGTGGGGGGCCTCTGTGACCCTCTGGCAGGCATGCACGCTGTGGCGGCCATCGAACTCGCCCTTCAATACCGGGATCTCACCGGCCGGGGCACCGAAGTAGAGGTTCCCCAGTGCGAGATCCTAGACAGCATGTACGCGCCTGAGCACATTGCGGTGCAGCAGGGCGCGCCTGTGCCTTCGCGCTGCGGCAACCGGCACCCCGTTATGGCCCCGCACAACGCCTACCAGGTGGCCGGCGACGATTGTTGGATCACCATCGCGGTGGCCAGTGACGCCGAGTTCGCGGCGTTGGCCCGAGTCCTTGGGCGGCCAGAGATGGCTTCGGACAGTAGGTTCGCCACGTTGGCGGATCGCAAGAAGAACGAGGCAGCGTTGGATGCTCTCATAGCTGAGGCCGTGCGAAATCGTGACCAGGCGGAGTTAGAGCGGGAGCTGCAGGCTGCGGGGGTGGCGGCATGCCGCGTTAATAAAGCTTTTGCTCTTGCGGACGACCCAGGCTTGCGGCATTTCGGATTCTTTCAGGAGATCGAAAGGCCAGTCACCGGGCGACACCCCCAAAAGACATGGCCTTTCCGGTTTCCCTCGATCGACGCCAGTCACAAGCGGGCGGCTCCCCTCTTGGGGGAGCACAACGGTGAAGTCCTCCGCGAGCTTGCCGGACTATCGGAACAGGAGATACGCGATCTCGCCGAGAAGAAGGTCATCGGAGATTCGCCGCTGGCGGCAGTGTGAGTACAAAGCTTCGCGGCCCCATGGAGAGGATTGTTTGACATGGACTTTGAGTACCCGCAGGAAGTAGCTGAGTTTCGGAGGGAATTCGGCCGCTATCTCGACCGCATAGTCACGCCCGAGTTGGTGGAAGAGATCGCCTCCGGGTCGGCCGAGTCACCCGGGCCGCTGACGCGAGCCTTCTGGAAGCGTCTGGCGGCCGACGGCTATTTCGGCATGGGCTGGCCTGTGGAGTATGGTGGCGGTGGCAAATCCATCCTCTATCTCCACGCCTTCAACTACGAGATGATGTACCGCCGGCTGCCTCTACCCGTGGTCACCCTGAACACCGTAGCGCCCACGCTGATGCGCATCGGTAGCGAGGAGCAAAAGAAGGAGTACTTACCCAAGATCCTTCGGGCCGAGATCGAGTTCGCCATCGGCTACACGGAGCCCGAGGCAGGCACGGACCTGGCGTCCCTCAACACCCGCGCCGTCCGCGATGGCGATACGTACGTCATCAATGGACAGAAAATCTTCACCACCGGCGCGCACCAGGCAGACTACCTGTGGCTCGCCGTCCGCACGGACCCCAACGCGCCGAAACACCGCGGGATCTCGCTGCTGATTGTGCCGCTGGGCCTCGAAGGCATCGAGGTGCGGCCTCTGCCCATCATGCACGGCGGCCGCACCAACGTGGTCTTCTTCGATAACGTTAGGGTACCCGTTACCGCGCTGGTCGGCGAAGAGAACCGCGGCTGGTACTACATGACCACGCAGCTCGACTTCGAGCGGATTGCTATCAGTCCGGTTGCGGCCATCGAACGCCTCTTCGATTCCCTGTGTGAGGGCTTTCGGCAGGGAGATGTCGAGCCTAGTGAGTGGGCGTTCAGCGCCATGGCGAGTATGGCGGCAGATCTCTACGTCATGAAAGTGATGGATCTGAAGACCGCAGCCATGGTGGACAACGGAGAGATCCCCGTCTACGAGGCGTCCCTCCTTAAGGTCCTGACCAATGAGGGGCGTGTCAAGCTCTTGAACGATGCCCTGCAGATGCTCGGGCCTCGCAGCCTCGTCCGTCGAGGCTCTTCTGGCGCCTGGCTGGACCTGGCGCGGGAGACCATTGAGCGGCAGCTTCGGGAGTCGCCCATCACCCTTTTCGGCGGGGGCTCCAACGATATCCAACGCGATCTAATGGCCATCCACGGCCTAGGCCTATCGAGGTGACTCCGGTGCGCTTTGCTGATTCCGAGACCCAGAAGCTGATCCGCAACACCGCCCGCTCCTATCTGTCCGACAAGTTTCCCTGGGAGCGGCTCTACGCCCTGGAGCGGGGCGATGCGCAGTTGACGGCGGATGACCTACGAGAGATAGCCGCCATGGGCTGGACGGCGCTGGTGGCCCCGGAGGCAGAAGGCGGCGGCGGAGCCTCCCTGCTCGAGGCGGCCGTCGTTGTGGATGAATGCGGATACGCCGCGGCGCCCCTACCTCTCGCCGTCAGCAATGTGGCCGCAGATCTCATGTCCCGCGCGCCGGGAGGGTCCGCCCTGTCGCAACATCTCGCTGCCCTCGCCCAGGGCCGAGCCCTGTATACCGTCGCTGAGTCTGCGCGACGGCGTGGGCCGCTTTCGGTCCCCAGCGCGTCAAACGGCGCCTTGTCCGGAACCGTTCGGCTTGTGCCCTTCGGAGGCCTTGCGGATTTCCTCTTGGCCCCCGCCATAGTGGGCGGGGAGTATGCCTTCGCTCTCGTGCCCCTATCCGCAGCCCGGCGTGAACCTCTCCGCATGCTTGACCGGCCAGTCTACTGCAACCTTCATCTCGACGGCATTCCGGTATCGGATTGCCTTATCCTGGCCAGAGGGCAGGAGGCCGAACGTCTCCACGAACGATGCGATGCCTTGAGTACCGCGTTTGGGCTCATCGAGCTGGGAGGCATGATGCAGCGGGTATTGGAGATGACCACTGAGTACATCTCCAACCGGGTTCAGTTCGGCCAGCCGATCGCGAAGTTCCAGGCGGCCCGCCATCGCGCCGCTGAGCTTCTCATGCAGACGGAGACAACTCGGTGGGCGTCCTACTACGCCCTATGGGAGTTCCAGAAGGACCCGCAGAGGACGGAAGGCATTTGGCTTGCCAAGCACTGGGCCATACGGGCCGCCGATAGGGTGTTCCACGTCAGCCACCTGTTGACCGGTGGCGTTGGTGTGGGCAGTGAGTACCCGCTGCACCTCTTCACCCAGGCGATCGCGGCCTATGCTGTGCGGGGCGGCACGGCCGGCGAAATGGTGGACCGGACCGTAGATGCTCTCGCACTCCGCCGCACTTCTAGCACCGGGGATACGGTAGGGTCATGACTATCCGTAACAAGACTGCCATCGTCGGCGTGGGCCAAACCGAGTTCTCCAAGGATTCGGGCCGGAGCACTCTACACATGGCTCTGGAGGTCATCCTCGAAGCCTTGGACGACGCTGGCCTCAAGCCTGAGGAGATCGACGGCATCGTCAAGATGCGGGCCAACGACGACATCTTCGAGATCGACCTGGCCCGCAATCTGAACCTGCCTAACCTGCGCTTCTTCGCCGAGGTGCCTCACGGAGGAGGCGCCGCCTGCGGGACCATCGCCGTGGCCGTTGCAGCTATCGTATCGGGCATGGCGGATGTCGTCGTCACCTTTCGCTCCCTTAACGAACGCTCGGAACGGCGCTTCGGCCAGTCGAGCGCCGGCGGCGGGTTGCCTCACTGGATGCAGTACAACATACCTCATGGCCTGGTTACCCCGGCCCAATGGATCGCCATTTTTGCTCAGCGTTATCTTCACGAATTCGGCCACACCACCGAGGAGTTCGGCCGTGTGTCGGTTCTAGCGCGTAAACATGCGGCAACCAATCCCCACGCCATGATGTATGGCCGCCCGATCACGCTGGAGGATCACCAAGCCTCCCGCTGGATCGCCGAGCCGTTGCGCCTTCTGGACTGCACGCTGGATACCGACGGCGCCTGTGCAGCCATCGTGGTATCGGCTGAGAAGGCCAAGAGTCTAAAGGGGAAGCCTGTCTTCATAGCCGCTGCGGCTCAAGGCACCGGGAGCCGCGCTGAGATGATGACCAGCTACCAGCGACCCGACATAACGCGCCTTGAGGAGGCGGAGGCCACAGCG
>DAOUAG010000269.1:0-5411 GCA_034433815.1 Dehalococcoidia bacterium
GAGAGGTCTTCGGCGGTGCCCGACTTGCCGGCGGCATCGACGCTGGAGCCCACCCAGGTCTGGTAGGAGGTGCCGCCTGGGCTCTGGGTGACGAGGTAAAGGCCGTAGCGAATGGCGTCCAGGGTGCCGGGGGAGACGGGCAGAGGGTGCAGCTCCTCGGCCTGGAACTCCTGGACGGCGGAGCCGCCGGGCTCGGCGATCTTCTTGATGAGGAGGGGCTTGCGGAGCACCCCGGGCCCGGCGATGGCGGAGTAGGCGTTAGCGATCTGGAGGGGCGTTGCCTTGACGAAACCCTGGCCGATGGCCATGTTGGTGGCATCACCTGTGTACCAGGCATCGCCCATGTTCTCTTCCTTCCATTTGGGATCCGGCACGGTGCCCGCGGCCTCCTCCAGCCCGATCCCCGTGGGCGAACCGTAGCCGAAGGCCCGGGCGAACTCCGGGAGGATGTTGGGGTCCGTTTGGTCGAGCTGCACGGCGATGTCGAAGAAAACGGGGTTGCAGGAGGCCATCAGGCCCTCGGAGATGGTGAGGTAACCACGGTCGACGTTCTGCCAGTTCTTCTGGGCGAACTCTTCCCCCAGCCGCGTCCAGACCGGCACGCAGTGGAAGGTGGAATCGGGGGTGAAGCCGCCCTTCTCGAGTCCGGCGGCGGCTGTCACCACCTTGAAGGTGGACCCCGGGGGGTACTCGGCCAAGAGGGGCCGGTGCAGGAAGGGCTGCCTAGGGTCCGAGGTCAGGGCGCTGAACTCGGCTGGGGTCAGCCCGCGGATGAAGGCGTTAGGGTCGAACCGGGGGTAAGACGCCAGGGCCAGCACGGAGTTGTCGCGGGGGTCCATGACCACGATGGAGCCCACCCGCTCGCCAAGCTCGGCCTCGGCCTTGAGTTGGACGTCGATGTCGATGGTGAGGTAGATGTCCTTCCCGGGGATGGCGGGCTTTTCGGCGATGGTGCGGGCGATGGAGCCCTCAGGGGTGATGGTGGCGAGCAAAGCGCCGCGTTCCCCGGCCAGTAGGGCGTCCTTGGCGCCTTCGAGGCCGAAGGTGCCGATCTTATCGCCGGGCTGGAATCCCTTGGCCGAGAGGTCCTTCAGCTGCTCCTCGGTCACCTCCGCCATGTAGCCGAGGACGTGGGCTGCCGCCGGGCCGTAAGGGTAGACGCGGTACGTCTGCTCGCGGACCACCACGCCCAGGTCCACCATGTCGTGGAACTTCTGGACCTCCTCCGGCGGCGTGCCGTAGGGCAGCGTCTTCACGGGTATGAAGTAGTAGGATGGCAGGCTGGTCTCAACCTGGGCGCGCACCTCCTCCGCTGGCATGTTCAGGGCCTGGCTCAAGGCAGCGATCACGGCCTCCTTATCGCTAACGTATTGGGGTACGATGCCGATGACGGTGAGGGGGGCGTCCAGGGCCAGGGGCCTGCCCTGGCGGTCGAATATGGTGCCCCGGCGGGGGACGCGGCTGAAGAAGTGCACCAGCGACCGATCGTCCAGCTCGGCGAAGATGAGGGAGGGCTTCCACTGGATCCGCCACTCGCTGCGGGTGCCGGCGGAGCCGCCGGTGGGCGACAGCACGGGAACCTCTTCCCGGATCAGGGGGAGTTCGTTCTCCTGCACTATGTCGCCGAAGAAGGAGGTGTGGATGGTGACCGTGTAAGGGACGTTGGCCGGCCCGCCGGTGGCTCTGGGCTTGAGCTGGTAGTCGATGCCGGTGATGGTGGCCTCGTCGCGGATGGCCTCGTACCTGGCGACGAACTTCTCGCGATCGATGCCCGCCATCGCTTCGCTGGAAAGTAGGTCGTACATTTCGGAGTAGCGTTCTTCCTTCCACAGGCTGAGGAAGCGTTCGGCCGTCTCTTCGGGGGTCTTGGGCGGCTCCGTGGCGGCGGGACCGTCGGGCCCGGAGGCACCGCAAGCGGCCGCCGAGATCGTCAACGCGGCTCCGACGGCAGGGAGAGCGAGGAGCATGAGGCGGCGTTGCCAGCGCTTACTGAGGCGCAGCGGCTTGTCTGGGGCAGCTCGTCGGCTGAGGAGCATCGGCGCCACCGAGTATCACTCTAATAACGTCGTGGTTCCGATGTGGGTTCCGGGGATTGCCAGCGGCCTTAGCCGAACATAGGATTGGGCTATGGCAGTCCGGCCGCAGGACGTGGGGCTCCTTTCCAACCCTCGGTTCCGGCGTCTCTTGGAGGCCAGGGTCCTCGGCCAGACGGCGTACAATGCCCTCTTGTACGCGCTGCTCATCCTGGTGGTGGAGGACACGGACTCCAGCCTGAAGAGCACCTTCCTGATCGTGGCCCTTACCCTGCCCTCTATCATACTTGGGATCCCAGCTGGGGCAGTCGCCGACATATTGCCAAAGCGCTTCACCCTAACCATGGGGTACCTGCTGCGGGCCGGCATAGCGGCGGCCTTGGTGTATTACCGAGACGACCTGTTTTACATCTACCTGCTGGCCATGGCCTCGTCTGCCGTGGTGCAGTTCCTGGCCCCGGCGGAGTCGGCCACGCTGCCGGCGGTGGTGCGGACGGATCAGCTGGCGGCAGCGAACTCCCTGATGATGCTGGCCGTCATGCTTGGGCAGGTCGCAGGCATGGTGGTCTTGGCCCCCTTCCTCATCAAGCTTACCAGCAGCGAGTTGGTGTTCATCGTGTCGGCCGCTCTCTTCTTGGGTGCCACCTACGTCGTGGGCTGGATGGCTAGCGGATTCACCCACGAAGAGGACGTGCGGCGGCCAGCCATGGGCGTCATCGAGGCGATGAGAGAGGGGTTCCGCATCCTGCGGACCAACCGTCACGCTCTCCTGGCCATCATCTACCTAACAGCAGCGACGGCGTTGACCAAGGTGCTGGTGGTGCTGCTGCCGAAGTACACGCGGGACGTGCTGGGCATAGCGACGGAGGACGCCGTGTTCGTGGCGGCGCCGGCGGCCATCGGCGCGGCGCTGGGGCTGGCGTTGATGCCGCCGCTGGTGCGCTTGGCCGGTGGCTGGAGGGTGGCGGCCTTCGGCTTCGCCCTCTTTCTGGCTGGCCTAATGGGTTTGGGCCTGGTCGTCTACGTCCGGGATTTCATCCAATCCCATCTGGACCTGGGTATCAGCTTTGTGGAGGAGGAGGTGGGCGTCTCTTCCGTGATCACGGTGACGATGCTCTTGGCGATACCCCTGGGTTTCGCCTTTAGCCTGGTCAGCGTGGCCACGAGGGTGGTGATGAACGAGCAGGCGCCTCCGGAGGCTCAAGGCCGTGTCTTCGCAGTGCAGGGCGCCCTGGGGGATTTCTTGTTGTTGCCACCTCTTCTGGCCATCGGCGTGGTCGCCGACCTGGCCGGCGTGCGGGCCACGCTGCTGGTGTCGGCCGCGCTGGCGGCGGCGCTGGCCGCGTACCTCACGTTCTGGAGACGGTGGGGACCGGAGCTGGAGGCCGCGCGAGCAGCAGAGGCCAGCTAGGCAGGGACAGGGCTTACGGGGGGCTCGGCGCCGGCGTCGGCTTGACGGCGGTACATAGGGGGAACGTTGGGCGATGGGTCTGGGGCAGTGGCTTCGGGAAAGGCCGTGATGGGGATGGGCCTGACCTTGTTCAGTATGTACCCGGCCAGCAACAAGTAGCCGGCGGCCAGGCCGGGCAGGGCGGTGGCTAAGACCAGTCGCTTCTTCACCTGTCGTCTCCTCTCGAGATATGGGCGTTCCCTTCTCTTCGTCCGTGCTTCGCCGGCATTACAGACGGCGCAGATTCCGTTGCGTTGCGCTCCTTTACCGTTTGTGGGCCAATTCTTGACCTGATGATCCCGGGGCGGGGGCCCGCGGCCTGGCCCCCGCCCTAAGACCAAAGGGAGGGACTGGGGGTTTGTCCCCGAAGGGCGGCTCTGCCGCCTACACTCCCATTCTCCGATACGGAGATTACAGCCCGGTTAGATGCAGGTTACGGGCGGGTTAAATGTGCCGATTTGGCTTACCAGTAGTTGAGGTCGCCGTTGATCATGGCCCGGGCGATGACCAAGCGCTGGATCTGGGATGTGCCCTCCACGATCATGAGCTGGCGGGCGTCGCGGTAGTGACGCTCCAGGGGGTGGTCCTTCATGTAGCCCTGGGCGCCCAGGATCTGGAGGGCGTCGGAGGCCACTCGGTTGGCCATCTCGGTGGCGAAGGCCTTGGCGATGGAGAGGTGGTGGGCGTACTCCCGGCCGTACTTGCCTTGGTCCACCAGCCAAGCGCCGTGGTATACCAGGTGGCGGGCGGCCTCTATCTGTATGGCGGCATCCGCCAGCATGAACTGGATGGCCTGGTGATCCACCAGGGGCCGGCCGAAGGTCTTGCGCTGGCGGGCGAAGTCCAGGGCGTAGGCGATGGCGCCTTCTGCCAGGCCAAGGCCGCGGGCGCCCACCACCGGCCGCAGGGTGTTCAGCGTTAGCATGACCGTGCGGAAGGCGGCGTTCTCCTCCCCGATGCGGTTGGCGACGGGCACGCGGCAGTCCTGGAGGACGATGTTGGCTGTGGGGACGCCCGCAACACCCATCTTCCTGTCGCAGCGCGGCACGGAGAAACCGGGCCTGTCCGTCGGCACGATGAAGCCGGAGATGCCGCCTGGCCCGGGGCCGCCGGTGCGGGCGAAGAAGCAGACGAAATCGGCCACGGAGCCGCCGGAGATGTACACCTTCTCGCCGTTGATGACATAATCGTCGCCATCGCGCACGGCCCTTGACTCCAGGTTGGCCGCGTCGGAGCCGGTGTTGGGCTCCGTCAGACAGAAGGCGCCCTTGATCTCGCCGGCCGCGGAACGGGGTAGCCAGGCCTGCTTCTGCTCTTCTGAGCCGCCGATGTTGATAGGTTGGGTTGAGAGGGCGGATAGCAGCAGGATAAGGGCGGAGGCGTTACAGTAACGGGCGGTCTCCTCGACGGCGAGGGCGAGAGCCAGAAAGCCGGCGCCGGAGCCGCCGTAGCGCTCAGGGACGGTGAGGCCGAGGAGCCCAGCCTGGGCGAACACGGCGAAGATGTCGTGGGGGTACTGCCCGGACTCGTCCAGCTCCGCGGCCCGGGGCGCCACCTTCTCGCGGGCGATGCGCCGCGCCGTGTCGCGGATCAGGCGGTGGGCTTCGGTGAGTTCGTAATCCATGTTTCCTCCCTAGGCGTAGGTGCTTGCAGGCGGCCAAGCCGTATTCTACAAGGTGAGGGCGGCACTGGCGTAGTGGACACAACGTCTCCGGCTGGACTGGCCGGTGCATAGGTGGTAACATTTACACCAGGGGCGATGGAGTCCGCCCAGCGAAATCGCTGAACCGCCGCAGGCTGATGGCTCCTACCGACGGGTGTTTTCGGTAGGAGCTTTTCTTATGCTGGACGGTCTGAACAGCCCGCAGAGTGTGGCGGCGGTGTGGATGGGGCTAGCTCTCGTAGCGAGTTTGATCTCCATCAGGGTC
>DAOUAG010000270.1:0-2082 GCA_034433815.1 Dehalococcoidia bacterium
GGCTGGCGATACTATGTCGGGCATCGCCGCGGCCTTCAACGTACCCTTAGACGACCTGGTGCGCCTGAACAGCGAAACGATCCCGGATCCGGACACCCTGGCCATCGGGCAGACGGTGAGCATTCCATGCCCACGCCCCAACGGTAGCGGTACTCCTACGCCTGCCGCCGCAAGCCCGTCCGGCACGCCAGCGCCCTAGCTAGCTAGATGGCGAGGGCGATCAGGAAGAGGCCTGCACCTACCATCAGCGCGAGGCGCAGGCGACCACTCTTCGGGTAGTCCCGCAGGCCAAAGTACACCACCAGGCCCCCGATGAGGGGGGTGGCGAAGACCCGCACCGGATTGTCTGCCGGGACTCCGGCCAGAGCCAAGATCCCGTGAAAAGCGAGGGCGATGGCAAATGCGGCCAGGGGCAGCAGCAGCACCTTGTTGATGGGGGAGGCGTGCCGATAACTCACCTGTGCCTACCCCTGCTTGGAAAGCACCTGTTCCGCGTACTGGTAGAGCCCGTTCAGGATCTTGTCCAGGATTGGGCCTCCACCGAGGCGTTCCTTGGACCAGGCCCGCGCGGTGCCCTCCTTTGCCATGGCCTCGGCCGTCTGGGGAGCGAACCAGGGGGCCATCAAGAGGCGCGTCACTCCGGCCTCCTCGAACCGCCGCAAGGCCTTCTGGTCTAGCCAGGCTCCGCCCACCATCGTGATCTCGAAGGGCTCATCGGCCCGGCCGGCCTCACGGCGCCAGGCCATCAACTTGGCGACCTTCGCAGCCGCCGTCTCGGGTGTTTCCAGCGCCCCGGAGCTGATCCAGCCATCGCCGAGCCTGGCGGCGCGCCGCATGGCGGCGTCGCTCTCGCCGCCGAAGATAATCGGGGGGTGAGGCTTTTGCACGGGCTTCGGTTCGAACCGAACGGGGCCGAAGTCGTAGAACCGGCCGTGGTACTCCGGCTCCGGCTGCGTCCACAGCGCCTTCAGCACGGCCACGATCTCCTCGGCCCGCTGGCCCCGGTTGTGGAAGTCCTCCCCTAGCAGCTCGTACTCCTCGGCCAACCAGCCAACTCCAGCGCCCAGCATGACGCGGCCGCCAGATAGGATGTCCACCGTCAGGACGGAGCGGGCAGTGATGAAGGGGTTGCGCAAAGGCAGAATGTAGATGTTGGTGCCCAGGCGGATCCGCTTGGTAACGGCTGCGATGTGGCCGAGGGTCACCCAGGGATCGAGGGTCCTGTCGTCGGCGAAGGGTGGGGTGCCATCGGGGGAATACGGATACTTACTGCGGATCACCTTCGGGTACACCAGGTGCTCCCAGATCCAGACGGACTCGTAGCCAAGTTCATCGGCGGCTGATGCCACGGTGGTCAGATCTCCGGGCTCCATGCCACCCCAGAACAAGCCGATGCCGATCTTCATGCTATGAACCTCTCCCTTCTGCCTGTCCGCCGCTCATAGTACAGCAAGCTTAGCCCGTGCGTCAGGACCGGCCGTGGCGGTAGCATGGGCCGAGACCTATCGGAGCTACGGAGGCGAGGAGATGCTAAAGTTCATGACGCTCCTGACCCGGAAGCCGGGCCTGAGCCACGAGGAGTTTTGCCGCTATTGGCGCGAGGAGCACGGCCCTCTCGCTATGCGCATCATGCCCAGGATGGTGCGCTACGTCCAAAACGAGGTGGCGGATTTTCCGGGCGGAGAGGGCGCGTCCTTCGACGGGGTTGCCGAAGTGTGGTTCGACGGGACCTGGGACGACCTCTACGCTTGGTATTCCAGCGAGGCAGGCCGCGAGCTCCGCGAAGACGAGGCCAAGTTCATCGACACGAGCCGATGGATCACGCTCATTGTCGAAGAAAGAGTGATGAAGGGCTAAGCTAGCCCAGTAGCTCGGCAGGCAGGTTCATCCCAGCACCGGCAGCCTGGCGGCGGGTCACAGATCCCTGCCGCAATCCGCCGGAGAAATGGATCACTGGAGGTACATGCCGCCGTTGATGTTGATCTGCGCCCCAGTGATGTATTCGCCCTCACTTACGAGAAAACGGCAGACTCGGGCGACCTCCTCTGGCCTGCCGAAGCGGCCGAGAGGGATGCGTGCCAG
>DAOUAG010000271.1:0-3920 GCA_034433815.1 Dehalococcoidia bacterium
GCCTCAACGGACGCCAGGCGAGGATCGCAGCCGCATCGTGATTCCGCGCCAGGAGCGCGGCGGTGGGCGGTCAGAGCTGGACATCGAACTGCGGGAGGTGCGCCCCGGCGCAACCGCTCGCGTACCCTACCTGCGGCTGGTGCCCAAGCGGCGGGAGTTCACCAGGCTGGGGACCGGCTACATGGCTGCTACTGAGGTCGGCAGCCTACCCCGGAGCCGGTGGGGTCGCCTGGAACACCGGCTGAAGGAGCTGCTCCTCGGCCGCTGGTTCGAGACGTCTCGCCTGGTCCACGAGCGTCTAAGCAAGGTCAAGGCGCTGGCCATCTTCTCCTCTGACGCCCTGTCGTCCTCGGCCTACGCGACGGAAGAGATCCTCCTCATGCTCCTCCTGGCCGGGTCAGGGGCGCTGCACAACGCGTTGCCCATCGCCGCGGTCATCACCCTCTTGCTCTTCATCGTGACGGCATCGTACCGGCAGACCATCAAGGCCTACCCGGGCGGCGGCGGCGCGTACATCGTCGCCCACGAGAACCTGGGCCGGGTGCCTGGCCTGACGGCGGGCGCGGCGCTCCTGGTGGACTACGTCCTGACGGTCTCGGTCAGCGTGGCGGCCGGCGTGGCGGCCATCACCTCCGCCTTCCCTGACCTGCACGATGCCCGGGTCCCCATCGGCGTCTTCATGATCCTCCTCATCACCTGGGGCAACCTGCGGGGCATCCGGGAGGCTGGCACCATCTTCGCCATCCCCACCTACTTCTTCATCTTCTCCATGTCCACGGTCATCGTCCTCGGCCTGGTGAAGGTCATCACCGGCGACGCGCCGGGCTCGCTATTGCACGGGGCGCCGCCGCAGCGGCAGGTGGCCGCCCAACAAGGCCTGACCCTCTTCCTGATCCTGCGGGCCTTCTCCTCGGGAAGCGCGGCGATGACGGGCATCGAGGCCATCTCCAACGGCGTTCCCGCCTTCAAGAAGCCGGAGGTGCAGAACGCCCGGACAACCATGCTGATGATGGCGGGGATCCTAGCCTTCCTCTTCATGGGGATCACCTACCTCAGTAGCCGGTTCGGGCTTGTCCCCAGCCACGAAGAGACCATAGTGTCCCAACTGGGGAAGGAGGTCCTGGGCAAGAACCTGTTGTACTACGCATACCAGGCAGCCACCGCCCTAGTCCTGCTTCTAGCCGCCAATACCAGCTTCAACGGTTTCCCGCCTTTGGCCGCCATCCTGGCGAGGGACAAGTTCCTGCCGCGCCAGTTCAACTTCAGGGGCGACCGCCTAGCCTATTCCAACGGCATCATGCTCCTGGCCGCGGCCTCCTCCATCCTCCTCATCGTTTTCGGAGGCCAGGTGACGCGGCTCATACCCCTCTACGCCCTCGGGGTCTTCGTCTCCTTCACCCTCTCCCAGACCGGGATGGCGCGCCGGTTCGCCATCCTGCGGGAGCCCGGTTGGAGAGGCAGCGCCATCATCAGCGCCATCGGGGCCGCCGCAACCGCCGTAGTGGCCGTCATCATCGCCATCACTAAGTTCACCCACGGGGCCTGGATCTCCGTCCTCATGATGGCCGGCCTCATGCTACTCTTCGCTTCCATCCGCCGCCACTACGAGTGGTTCCAGCGCTGCATCCAGGTCGATGAAGGGGCGGCGCTGGCAGCCGTGCCGTCCGCTGTGCCTGTCGAGCCGGGTGGCCCCCGCGATCACGTCATCGTGCCCGTAGACAGCGTCAACAAGATCGCCCTCGGGGCCATCGGCATGGCCCGGGCCATCTCCAACCGCGTCACCGCAGTCCACGTAACGGAGGACAGGGCCGAGGCGGAAGAGTTCCGGGAGCGCTGGAACAAAGTGGCGCCAGATGTGCCGCTCATGATCATCGAGTCCCCCTACAGATCGTTCGTTTGGCCCATGCTGACGTTCATCGATAGGGAGGAACGAACCTGGCCAGACCGCCGGCTCATCGTCATCCTGCCCACCTTCAAGACCCGCCACTGGTGGGAGGGAATGCTGCACAACCGTGACGTCCTGCGGCTGAGGCCTTTTCTTCAGGGGCGGCCGGGCGTCCGCGTTCTGGATTTCGAATACTCCCTGGAGGAGGGCACGGCCAGGGCGGGCGGAACTGCCGGGGCGCCAGCCTAGCCCTTAGGGCGTCGCCAGAAGCCGGTCCAACTCTCCCGCGCTGGTGATGCCCCGAACCCTCCGGATGAACTCGCCGGGCGACCCCGAACGCTTGAGAAGATCCTGGAGCTTGGGCCCTATGGGATCGATAGACCCTGGGGTATCGGCGTAAGACCCGTGGAAGGCGAAGTAGGCCTGGTTCAAGCGCCGGATGTAGAAACCGTGTCGCTGAAACTCGTCCCGCTTTTGGGACATCAGCGCCTCTGCCTCGGTGACGCGCCGCTGAGCCAGCAGCTCCTCGACACGTAGCCGCAACTGACGCATCTCTTCCCTGAAATCGAAGCTTTCGGTGCCCGCCCCTGCGCTGGGCGAACCCGCTGATCCGGCCAAATCCAGCCGGCCGAACCGCTGGAAGTAGAGGCGGGCTAGTTCGTGACCGGCGATGTTGGCCACGCTTTCGTTGAGGGTCCGGGTTTGGCTGCCGGCGAAGTAGCTCCGGCCGAGGGGGTAAAAAAGCAGGTACTGGTGCAACCACTCGTGGAAGACGGTGTCGATAAGGGACTCGTACTCATCGAGACTGGAGACCACGCTGGGATAAGTCGAGACGCCGCTCGTGTCCACTACGAGCGCCGACACGCCGCTCTCCCCCACGTTTCCCTGTTCGGCCTGCGCCTCGATGCTGGCCACGGTATTCAAAGTGATACCGGGACTAAGGAGGTAAGACCGGGCGTACTCTATACGGTCTCGCGGGGAGATCACCAGGACCCGGGGCGGCTCGTCGAACTCGAAATCGACGGGCGGGAAGACGATGTCCATGCTAGTGAAGGGTGGAGGCCCCATCGTCAGTCCCTCGTCCTCGAGGATAGCCGTCACCCGGCCCTCGATGATGTCTTCCACCATGTTCTCCATGCTGGCGCGCTCCGCCTCGGCCGCTGCCAAGCGCGGAGGCGGGCCGGGTTGCCGCGAGAGGTCTTCGATCTCGGCTACGAGGGTGAAATAGCGGCGCAGGACCTCGTCACTGTCACTGGGCTGGTCAGCAAAGATGTGGCCGAGCTTGTAGAGCCACTTTTCCGGGAGGTGCCGCAGCTCCCAGGTCAGCAGGTTGTAGCCGTGGGCGCTGGCGGCCTGCTCGATGGCGTCGCCGGGTCCCGTCGCCTGGTAAAGGCCCACCGCGCCACCGATGACGGCCGCCCATAGCGCGGCCGTGAGGCCGGCGTAGGCCAGGATGGCGGTGCGCATGGCGTGCTCGCAGGGCACCGACCGGCCGGTCCCAGGCGCTACCTCCGGACTGACACCGGCAGGTCGTATTGGTCCCGGAACCGGAAGGCGCTGGAGCGAGTGAGACGCTCGTAGGAGCCGAAGCGCTCCTCGGTGTCGTCCACTAGGTCCAAAGGATCGTAGTGGTCGTCCTCCTCGGGGCCGAAGAGGCGCCGGATCTCGTAGGTGGTGGTTCGCTCCGCCGGGACGCGGCCGGCATCCCGGATGAGGCGTCTCATCTCCCGTGGCTTCATGAGCTGCCCATAGATGGCGCCGGCAGAGGTAGAGATGCTCTCGTTGATCAGGGTGCCCATGAAGTCGTTGGCCCCGGCGTTTAGGAGGAGCTGCCCCAGCTTGGGCCCTTCCTTCACCCACGACGCCTGGAGGTTCCTGATCCAGTTGTTCAGCATGAGGCGAGAGACGGCGTACATCTTGATGACCTCGGTGCCGGTCGCCCCCGGCCGGACCCCTTGCACTAGCCCCTTGCGGTACATGGGCGCCTCATCGTGCACGAAGCCCAGAGGGACGAACTCCGTGAAACCCCCGGTCT
>DAOUAG010000272.1:0-5143 GCA_034433815.1 Dehalococcoidia bacterium
GTCCGTATGGCGGCTTATGGAGGAACCGACGGAGTAGGCCAGCCCCCTGCGCTCGCGCACCTCCTTGAAGAGGCGGGAGCTCATGCCGCGACCCAACAGGGAGTTGAGGACCATGAGGGGGTAACGGTCTGGGTCGGTGCGGCAGAGGGCGGGCAGGCCGAGGGCGATGTTGGCCTGGGCGATGGGGCGCGCCTCGCAGACCGCCCGCTGCGCAGGCAGGCGCCCGTCCACCGGGATCACGGCGGGACGCTCCTGCGGCCGGCCATCGCTGAAATAGCGCTCCGCCAGGCTCCTGACCTCTCGGTGGGCCGTCTTGCCTGCGACGCTCACCACCACGTTGGCCGGGGTGTACCATGCCGCTACCCAGCGCCGGAAATCATCCTGCTGTAAGCGGGCCACAGTATCCTCGCTGCCGGCGGTGCTCCAGCCCATAGGGTGGTCGCCGTAGACGGCGGCACCCAAGAGCTCGGCCGCCCAGGCGCCGGGCTGGTCCCGCAGCCGCTTGATCTCCTGCTGGACGACGGAGCGCTCGCGGTCGATCTCGGCGGGGTCGAGGAGAGCGTTGTGGAGCATATCGGCGAGGACATCCATGGCCGGGTCCAGGGCCTCGAAGGGGACGTGATTCCAGTAGCAGGTGAGCTCCTTCGACGTATAGGCGTTGAGGACGCCGCCGGCGCCCTCGATGGCCTCGGCCACGGCGATGGCGTTGGGCCGCCGTGGGGTGCCCTTGAACATCATGTGCTCCAGGAAGTGGGCGAGGCCCTTGGTCTCCTCGCTCTCGCCGCGGGAGCCAGCGCCCACGAAGACGCTGACGCTGACGGATTGGGCGTGGGGCAGGGGTGTCGTGACAACGCGGGTGCCGTTGGCGAGGGTAGAGATCTCAGGGTCTGCGGGCATCTGTCCTCCGGTCTAATTGGCGATGCTGGTTCCAGTATAAGGGACGCCGGGCCGGGGCGCCCGTGACCGACCTGAGTGGACGAGAATTGTGGATAACTTCTGCTAATCCACGTCTTCCCTTGCGCCTTCGCGACACCGGCGCCTTGACACCCCGCCAAGAGCGTCCTGTATGATTCCTTATGGGCCTGTCCTCAACGGATGCGGAGGAGGAAGCCCCCCGGATAGGGGGTAGATGACGACCAAGTACATATTCGTTACCGGCGGCGTGGTCAGCTCCGTAGGCAAGGGCATCACCACCGCCGCCATCGGCAGGCTCCTGAAGTCCCGCGGTATCTCCGTCGTCATACAGAAGCTCGACCCCTACCTCAACGTCGACCCCGGCACCATGTCGCCCTACCAGCACGGCGAGGTGTTCGTCACGGCGGACGGGGCGGAAACAGATCTCGACCTGGGCCACTATGAGCGCTTCCTGGACCAAGATCTGACGCGGGCCTCCTCGGTGACCACCGGCCAGATCTACCAGGCGGTGATATCGCGCGAGCGGCGGGGCGACTACCTGGGACGCACCATCCAGCCCATCCCCCACGTCACCAACGAGATCAAGGATCGCATCCGGGGCATCGGCCGCCAGTCGGGGGCCGAGGTGGTGATCGTGGAAGTGGGCGGCACGGTGGGCGACATCGAGGGTCAGCCCTTCCTGGAAGCCATCCGCCAGATGCGCAACGAGGAGGCGCGCAGCGATACGCTGGCTATCCACGTCACCCTCCTGCCCCACATCTCGACCACCGGGGAGTTGAAGACGAAGCCCACCCAGCACTCCGTGCGTGAGCTGCGGTCCATGGGCATCCAGCCGGACGTCATCGCCCTGCGCAGCGACCTGCCGGTGCCGCCGGAGGTGCGAGACAAGATATCGCTCTTCTGTGACGTGGAGCCGCGGGCGGTCATCCCCCTCTTGACGATGCCGAGCATCTACGATGTCCCCCTGGTGCTGGAAGAGGCGGGACTGGCCGACTACATCTGCGAGCGCATGAACCTCTCTCCGGCCTCCAAGGACCTCCAGGAGTGGCGGCTTTGGGTGCAGCGCTTGCACAGCCCCGAGCGGTACGTCGACATCGCCGTAGTGGGCAAGTACGTCGAGCTGCCCGACGCCTACCTCTCGGTGAAGGAGTCGCTGATCCACGCCGGAGTGGAGCACCGGGCAGGGGTGCGCATTCGGTGGGTGCATTCCGAAGACGTACAGGGACCCGCCGGCTTGTCCCTTATCGCCGACAGCGACGGCATCGTAGTGCCAGGTGGGTTCGGCGAGAGGGGGATCGAGGGCAAGATGATGGCGGCCCGCTTCGCCAGGACCTCGGGCGTGCCCTACCTTGGCCTCTGCCTGGGCATGCAGGTGATGGTCATCGATTTCGCCCGGAGCTACTTCGGCTCCAACGAGCCCAACTCCACCGAGTTCGATCCCAAAACACGATACCCCGTGATCACCCTTTTGGACGAACAGAGGCGGGTAGTGAACAAGGGGGGCACCATGCGCCTCGGGGAGTATCCCTGCCGGCTGGTACCGGGCACGAAGACCTACGCGGCCTACGGCTGCCCGGAAGCCGTCGAACGGCACCGGCACCGCTACGAGTTCAACAACGAGTACCGGGAGCGGTTCGAGGAGGCCGGTCTGGTAGCCAGCGGCACCTCCCCCGATGGGAGCCTGGTAGAGATCTGTGAGATCAGGGACCACCCGTGGATGGTGGGCTCCCAGTTCCACCCGGAGTTCCGGTCCCGGCCGAACCGTCCGCACCCGCTGTTCAGCGGGTTCATCGCCGCGGCGCTGGAGCGCGCCAAGAGCCGCGCGGCACCCCTGCCCGCACCGGCCCACAGCCACCGGCCGGCCGGGGCCCCGGCGGCCAGACCAGCGCGGCCGCACTAGAAGCCAGCGAAGACGAAAGCGTGAGCATCACCGAGCTGCTGCTTTTCGCCCACGTGCTCGCCGCCTTCTGGTACGTGATGGGCTTGGCAGCCGTACAACTAGCTCTGATACGAGGCTGGCGCAGCGCGGCGGCCTCCGCGCGGGCCGAATCCTTCGATGAGGCGGCTCATTACCAGGGCGTCCTCCTGGTGCCGGGAGCCATCGCCGCGGTGACCACGGGAGTGTTCTTGTGGAGCCACCTTGGGTATAATCTATTTGCGACCGGCTGGCTGGTCGTTCTGGAGTCGCTGTACGGTTTCACGCTGTTAGTATGCCTGCCGGTGCTGGGCATCGGCCTTCGCCACATGAGGATAGCTGCCCTAAGGGCACAGCGTGAGGGCGGCACCAGGCCTGACCTGGAGGAGGCCATGAGGGATAGCGCGCCCCTGGTCTTCGGGGGAATCGCGACGGCTTTGGTTCCGGTCATGGCCCTCCTGAGCATCGTTGGCCCAATGTAGCGGATGATGAGTGCGAGGAGGCGGCGGAACGGCGTTAACGTTCCCGCAGTGTTGCGCATCTAAAACGGGTGGTGTATGTTGGCTTTGGCCGTTACAGGCCCACGTCCCCAACGGTGAGTAAGCAATCCCCCAAGACACCATCGTAACCCCATATGCACATGGAGTTGCCGTGAACCTCACAGAGCTTGAGACCAAGACAAAAGACGAGCTGATAGAGGTGGCCAAGGCGCTGGAGATCGCCGGCGCCTCCAGCCTGCGCAAGCAGGACCTGGTGTTCCGCATCATGCAGGCCAAGGCGGAGAGGGAAGGGAACTACTTCGCAGGCGGCATCATGGAGATGGTTCCTGATGGCTACGGCTTCCTGCGCACCCAGGGTCTGAAGCCCAGCCTGAGCGACGTCTACGTCTCCCAGACCCAGATCCGCCGGTTCGCCCTGCGCACGGGCGACTACGTCATGGGGGCCGTGCGGCCGCCCAAGGATTCCGAAAAGTACTACGGGCTGTTGCGGGTGGATGCCGTCAACGGCCTGGACCCGGAGACCGCCAAGCGCCGGCCGTATTTCGAGCAGCTCACCCCCATCTTCCCCAACGAGATGATCCGGCTGGAGGAGGGCCTGGCCAACCTCTCCACCAGGGTCATCGACCTGGTGGCTCCCATAGGCCGGGGCCAGCGGGGCCTCATCGTTTCGCCCCCTAAGGCAGGCAAGACGCTGCTTCTCAAGACCATCGCCAGCGCCACGGCTAAGCGTTACGACGATATCTACATCATGGCGGTGCTCATCGGCGAGAGGCCCGAAGAGGTGACGGACTGGCGCCGGTCCGTTCAGGAAGCCGAGGTGGTGGCCGCCACCTTCGACGACCCCGTCGAGGAGCAGACGCGGGTGGCAGAGATGGCCATCGAGCGGGCGAAGCGCCTGGTCGAGTGCGGGCGCCACGTCATGGTTCTGTTGGATGGCATCACGCGGCTGACCCGCGCCTACAACCTGGCGCTCCCGCCATCGGGCCGCACCCTCTCGGGCGGCATCGATCCCATCGCTCTGCACCCGCCGAAGCGCCTGTTCGGAACGGCGCGCAACGTGGAGGAGGGCGGCAGCTTAACCATCATCGCCACCTGCCTGGTCGACACCGGCAGCCGCATGGACGAGGTGATCTTCGAGGAGTTCAAGGGCACCGGTAACTGGGAGCTGTGGCTGGACCGCCGCCTGGCGGAGAAGCGCGTCTTTCCCGCCATCGACATCCAGAAGAGCGGCACGCGGCGTGATGACCTCCTGCTGGACGAGCAGACCTACCAGCGAATCGTCCTGCTGCGGCGGATGACGGCGCTGGTGACCCAGAACTCCGCGAACCCGATAGAGGCCACGGAGCTCATATTGGAACGGCTGGGCCGCACCCGCAGCAACGCCGAGTTCCTGGCCACCCTCAAGGAGGCCATCTAGTCCTAGACGCCGGGCATCTCCGGTTGTCAACAAATATTTTTCAGGGTTCTCCCCAGCGCTCGTCTGGCTTCTCGCCGGTTTCAGGCGGCTCCCGTGGACATTGGCTACCGACGGCGGGCAAGCGGGCGCCAAAACTCCCCCATCGTCTCAATGGCGCTGGCTAACGCGCGAAAGGACGCGTTCCCACGGCCCCGGACGATAAGCCGTCAATTTGTGAAGGGCTTGACAAGCGGGGTATAATGGTCGGCGATTAGCTGCAAACACATACGGGCCCTCCCCTGGACGAGGGGTTTGGAGGTGGCGGAAAGGGGGCCTGCCTACAGGAGGTTGTTATTCGGGAGCCGCAGACTCCACCCCGGCGGCAGGATGGCCGGCCGGGGCGCGATGGGCGGTGGC
>DAOUAG010000273.1:0-11922 GCA_034433815.1 Dehalococcoidia bacterium
TGCCGTTCTTCTCGACTGGCAGCGGCAGGACGAGCTCCTGCTCGGCCTCAACCCCGTCTCCCAATCCGGGGCTTACTTCGAGACCTACGAAGCGGCCTTGTATAACCCCGCCACCGGCGCCGCCACCAGGGTGCCGCGGTTCGACGATCAGCGGCAGTTCTGGCTGGCGCCACCGGCCACCAAAGCGATCGTTCTCGACGGCCCCGCTGGCCGCAAGGATGCTCCCGGAACGCACCTGGCCACCTACGATATCGCCTCCGGCGCCGAAACCATATTAACCGGCTGGGCGATCTCGTATCCATCCGAAAGCATCCCGCGCCAGAACATCGTGGTTTCGCCGGGAGACAGCGACGGCTTCATATGGGCGGACTACGGCGCTCAAGGCATCGAAATCCTCCAAGGCGCGCCGGACGGGTCGCACGCCACCCTGCTCGACCGGCTTGGGGGCGAGATCCGCTCGATCTCCGCTGACGGGCTGGTGCTCTACAGCCCCGGGCCTGGCGGGCCGCCCGGCCTTAGCATCCGTGACTTGCTCTTTGGCGCGGAGACCAACTGGCCGGAAGCGACAACCGGCGCCATCGCTCCCTGGGGCGGCGTGTCCTAGGCGGCGCGGCGCTGCGCCTACTTGTGGCGCCGCTGCCAGCGGGTCTTCTTCAGCATCTTGCGATGCTTGTGCTTGCTTATCTTCTTCCGCCTCTTCTTGACGACTGAACCCATCTAACCTCGCTTCGCTCGATAAGCAGCCGCGACGCCAGGGCCACTGCCCCGGCGCCCGGCTCCTCGTTCTCCTATCCTTCGCTATTCTGGCTCGAACTTGAGCAGCGTGATCTCCGACGTAACGTCATGGTAAACGGCTTTTACCGGCATGTCCACCCTTAGGTCTTCGGGACGGCAGTTGATCACGTTGCTGGCCAGCCGCACTCCCTCCTCCAACTCGATGATGGCGAAGACATATGGGACCTCCGCCTGGAAGGCTGGGTGCATGGCCCGCCTGACGATGGTGTAGGAGTAGACACGGCCCTTCCCGCTGGCCCGCACCCACTCCAGCGTCTCCGAGAGGCAGTAGGGGCAGAGGGTCCGCGGGTAGAAGACGTAGCGCTGGCACTGCTCGCAGCGCTGGATGCGAACCTCCCTCTTCCGCAGCCCCTGCCAGAAGGGCTCCGTCACGGGCGATGGCTCCGGCAGCGGCTTCTGGATCCCCATCTCCTGGGCCACGCTTACACCCCCAGCACCAGCGAGACCTCTTCGCTCATGATCCCGCCGTTGCCGTTGACGAAGGCCAGCTCGCACCCGCGCACCTGCCGCTCGCCGGCCCGCCCCTGGAGTTGGCGCACTGCCTCGGTGACGTGGGACATGCCACCGGCGATCCCCGGCTGGCCGAAGGAGAGTTGGCCGCCGTGGGTGTTCAGAGGCAGATCGCCCCGGAAGGTCAGGTCGTGCTCCTCGACGAACCGTCCGCCCTCGCCCTTGCGGCAGAACCCCGCGTCCTCCAGCGTCACCAAGACCGTGATGGTGTAGCAGTCGTACACCGAGACCAGGTCCATATCCTGGGGCCCGGCCCCGGCCATCTCGAACGCCTTGGGGGCGGAGATGGCGACAGGTGAGGTCGTTAGGCCCGGATACTGGGAAGGCGTCATGCCGACGGACGCCTCGCCCGCACCCAGCAGCCAGACCGGTGGCACTGGCGAGCGCCTCGCCAGATCCGGCGCTACCACTACGATGGCGGCGCCGCCGGTGCAAGGGCGGACTATCTCCAGTAGATGCAGGGGGTCCACCACCAGGGGCGAGGCCAGAACATCGTCCACCGTTATGGGCGTCCGGTAAAGGGCCATCGGGTTGGCACAGGCGTTGGCGCGCTGGTCCACCGCGATCTTAGCGAGCTGGCGGCTCGTGGTCCCGTATTCGTACATGTGGCGCATGGCGATGAGGGCGTAGCCGGAGTTGACACCCATCGGCCCGTAGGGCACCTCGAACTCCCGGTATGGAAGTTGCTGAGTGCGCCGGCGGGCCCGAGGAGAATAGAACGTCTCGACGTCGGAGACCTCCCCGGTGACGCAGAGGACGGCCCGGCACATGCCAGCGGCGATGGCGGCGGCGGCGCGCCAGACCATGCCGCAGGGGGAGGCGCCACCCAGGTCCACCACGTTGCTGTAACGGGGGTGGATGCCCAGGTACTCGCCCAGGATGCTGGGCCACATGGCGACCAGCTCCGTGATGGGCGGCGCTACCAGCAGCCCGTCCACGTCCCGGGGCTCTAGTCCGGCATCCGCCAGAGCCATCCGCGAAACCGTGGCCCATATCCCCAGGTTGGACATCCCCTCGCCGGACTTCTGCGGCGCTAGTTCGCCGATGCCGGTGATGGCGGCGGCACGCTTGAGCATCATCGCTTACAAACACACCATGTTGTCCCGGTGCACCACTTCGCTCCCGTAATGGTGCCCGAGAACAGCCTCGATGCGGTCGGAGCGCATACCCTTGATGCGCAGGATATCGGCAGATCCGTAGTTAGCGATGCCGTAGCCAACGCGGTGCCCCGCCGGGTCCAGGAGCTCCACCGCATCGCCGCGCTCGAAGTCGCCCCGGACGTCGCGGACGCCGGCGGGCAGGAGGCTCTTGTTCTGGTGCCGCAGCGCGCTGGCCGCTCCTTCGTCGATGACGATGGCCCCCCGTAGCGAGAGGCCGGTCAGCATCCAGCGCTTGCGGCTCTCGAGACGGTCTACCGTGGCCGGGAAGAGGGTACCCACGGCTTCGCCCTGGGCGAGGCGCAGCAGGATGCCGGGCTCCCGTCCGGCCGCGATTATGACGTCGGCCCCGCCGGCGGTGGCCAGGCGCGCGGCCTGGATCTTGGTGGCCATGCCGCCGACGCCGCGGCCGTCGGCCCTAGTGCCGCCCGCCAGGGCCTCGATGGTCTCGTCGATGCGGTCGACGCGGGGTATGAGGGTCGCCGTGGGATCCAGTTGGGGGTCAGCGGTGTAGAGGCCCGGGGTGTCGGTCAAGAGCGCCAGGAGGTCGGCGTCCACTAGGTTGGCCACGAGGGCAGAGAGGTTGTCGTTGTCGCCTATCTTAGCCCCTTCGATCTCGTCCACGGCCACTACGTCGTTTTCGTTCACTATCGGCACGACCCCCAGCTCCAGCAGGGCGAGGAGGGTGTTGCGCGCGTTCAGGTACCCCTGCCGGTCCGCCAGATCGCGGCGCGTCAGGAGCGTCTGCGCCACCGTGATCTCATGCCAGGCGAAGAGCTCCTGGTAGGCCTGCATGAGGTCGCTCTGCCCCACGGCCGCCAGCACCTGGCGATACGGCATGTCCTTGCGGTCGCGGTGGATGCCGAGACGGTGGCGTCCGGCAGCTATGGCGCCGGAAGTGACGACGATCATCTGGACTCCGTTCCTGTGGAGCCGGGCGACCTGCCCGACGAGGGAGGCCATGATCTCCAGGTCTAGCTTGTCGGTACCGGCGGTCAAGACGTTGGTGCCGAACTTGGCGACGATGCGTCGGTAACGCAGGTCCTGCGCCTCTGGGAGGTTGGTGCGGCTAGGACGTGCCATGGCCTTGGCAGAGAAGATCATCGGCTAACATGCGTTGGCATTATACCGAGGTCTGGGTAGCAGGCGGAACAGGGCCTACGCCCAAAGGGCGCGATATGGTACATTCGCCTGGAGCAGCCTTCTACAGAGGTAGTCATGATGAGGTTCTTGGCGATATTCGGGGTCTCGGCCGTTCTGGGACTGGCAGCCGCGGCGTTGGCTGGCCCTCCGGCGGTGACCCTGGCGGGCGGGCCCGAGATCACCTACATGTTCCCTAAAGACGGCGATGTCTTGGCTGACAAGCCTGAGGTCATCCAGATGTGCTTCGACCGCCCTGTCAACAACAGGGACAAGGACAAGGGGGGCGACTTCGATTTCTTCCTTGTGCCGCCCGATAAGTCCGGCGTCGGCATGCGGATAGTGTTCCAGCCCGACGGCTACGGTCTGGCCATCTACCCGAACCTGGCGGATAAGCCGGGGCCAGGGTTGTGGACGTTCCGGTATCGGGTGACCGACTACACCACCAAGGAGCCTACGGAGGGGCAGATCACCTTCACCGTCAAGGCTGGGGGCAGCCCGATCCTGCGGGCCACGCCACCGCCTTGTACGGGCGATATGACGCCTGGGCCAACCCTCATCCCGGTGGACGTGACGTCCACGCCCACGCCTGCCGCATCGCCGGGCCCAAACTCCGGATCCGATGGGGGCCCGGACGTGTTGGAACTGGCGCTCCTCACTCTCGCGGCTGTGGGCGGGGCGACGGTGCTGGGGTTCGTTGGCTACGCGGTGCGCAACAGGGTGGGGTTTTGGCTACACCGGCCGCCGCCGCGGGAGCCCGGCGAAGGCGGCGAGCACCACTAGTAGGGGCTTCGAGACCGGGGAAGAGGCTTAGCCTCTGAGGGCGGCCGCCTTGCGCTCCATCTCGTCCAGCTCTTTGCTCCAGCGCTGGAAGACCTTGAGGCGCTCCTCTATCTGCGATTTCAGCTCCTGGAGCTGCTCGGCCTTCTGGCTGACGATGGCGTATTGCCGGTTGGTAACCTCGATGGCCTTTTCCAACTGGCGGCGCTTCTCGGCGATGGCGGCCTCTGGCCGGTACTGGGCCTTGAGCTGGCGCAGGACCTCGTGGGCCTCCACCATCTCCTTGATCTCGGCCAGCGTCACGCCCAGAAGGTCCTGAAGCCGGCGGATCTGCTCCACCCGCTTCACGTCTTCCTCGGAATAGAGGCGGAAGCCCCCCTCCATGCGGCTGGGCGGCTTGAGCAGCCCCTTCTCCTCGTAAAAGCGGAGGGTGCGCTGCGTGACACCCGTCCTCTCAGCGACTTCGCCGATCTGAAGGTAAGCTTCGGAAGGATCAGTCAAGGCCCGCTCCTTACGGAATCCAGCACCCCCGTTTCTCGAATGGCAGTATAGGGTGGTTTAACGCCTACGTCAAGGTAAGTGTGCGTCCGGATCTGGCGCCTGGCCGTCCCTAGACGCGGAAGAGCTTGGACCGGGTGCCCGGCGGGTCCCGACGCTCCTCTTCCTCCTCCTCGTCCTCACCGTGGCCAACCAACGCCTGCACCGGCAACACCGGCTCGGCGCGCTCCTCGCGCCGCCGGCGACGCGGCGGGAGCGCGGCGATGGCCTGGCGCAGCGCGTCTAGTTTGCCCAGGCCGGCGGAGCCCACTATGACCCCTACTACGCCAGAATCGCGCAGGAGCTGAAGGTGTGTCGCGCTGGCGTCAGGCGCCGTCTCGCAAAGAAGCGGCGTGCGGGATAGAGTGGCCATCCTCCGCAGGTCTAGCAGCTTGGCCACCGTCAGCGGCCCCTCCTGGGGCGGTACGATGATGGCGTCCAATGACAGATCGGCCAGCAGCCGTAGGGTGGT
Organism: Dehalococcoidia bacterium; assembly: GCA_034433815.1. Lineage (GTDB taxonomy): Bacteria > Chloroflexota > Dehalococcoidia > SM23-28-2 > RBG-16-64-32 > DAOUAG01. The sequence goes on from DAOUAG010000273.1 coordinate 5,392, forward strand.
CTCCTCGGCATCTTTGGCCGGGGCCAGGACGAATCCGATCCCCTCCTCCAGCATCGCCTCGGCCGCGGATGCAGGGTCCATAACCAGGAAGTCAACCCCGGCTTCTCTCAGCGTGGCTACCTCGGAGCGGCCCAGCTTGGGGACGCGCGCGCCCAGGATGGCCCCCTGGGCCTTGGCCGCTATCTCGGCTATACGGCTGGGGTCCACACCGTCCACGATGACGGCGTCGGCGCCCCTGGCGGCGGCGTCCCCGGCCTTGCCAGCCTCGTGGGCTTGCAGCCACGCCAGGCACAGGAGGCTGGGCTCCCGTACAGATGCCGCGGCCGCCGTGAAGCCCAGGGGAGCGGGCGCCACACGGCTGGCTCGGCGGATACGATCAGCGAGTTTGCTCATGGGTTTTCGGTTGGCTTGTGTCCAAAGGCCATTATGGGGTGGTGGCCGGGGGCGAGCAAGGGAGCCGATGGCGGGCGCCTCTAGCCGACGCGTACAATGGCGGCGCGAATCACCACAAGAAGGAGGTAACGTATGGAAACAACGGGACGGCTTGCCGGCAAGACGGCCCTGGTCACCGGCGCAGGCTCGGGCATCGGGCGGGCCATCGCCCTGCTGTTCGCTGCTGAGGGCGCCCGGGTGATGGCGGCTGATATCAACCAAGCGTCTGCCGAAGCGGTGGCGGAGGAGATCGTGGCAGCAGGCGGGGAGGCTCGCTCGCTGCGGGCTGATACCTCGGTGCAGGAAGACGTGCAGGGCGCTATCGGGGCGGTGGTGGACGCGTGGGGCCGCCTGGACATCTTAGTCAACAACGCGGGCATCGGCGGGCCAGCCCACACCTGGGAGCGCATCCTGGCGGTGAACCTTACTGGGGTCTTCTACGGGTGCCTGCATGGCCTAACCCAGATGGCCAAGCAAGGGGGCGGCAGCATCGTCAACATGGCCTCTATGGCGGGTCTGGTGGGGGCTGTTCTCCCTCAGGGCTTCCCCGGTGGCTTTGGCCATGCCTACATCGCCTCCAAGCACGCCGTAATCGGTCTCACCAAGCAGTTTGGCCTGGACGGGGCCCGCCAGAACGTCCGCGTGAACGCTATCTGCCCGGGCTGGATAGACACGCCTTTGGTGGACCCCCTGAAGCAGATGCAGATGATCCAGTGGGCCGAAGAGAACACCCCCATGGGCCGCCTCGGCCGGCCCGAGGAGGTGGCCAAGGCCGCCCTCTTCCTGGCCAGCGAAGACTCCTCGTTCATGACGGGGGCCTACCTCGTGGTTGACGGTGGTTGGACGGCGCGTTGACGGGAGGGCCTATGGCCAGGCGGCCGCTTGACACCCTTCCCCGCCGTCGTTATGTTGGACAGCGACGATGACCCCGCTACCGGTGGCTCCGGTCTCCCCGCGACACCGGCCGGGTATGCCATCGGTTGCGCTCCCTAATCGAACGGAGGTACCGCTGCATGGTCACGCTGAGCGTCATCAAGGCTGACATCGGAGGCTACGTTGGCCATTCGTCTTCGCACCCCGAGATCCTGGACCTAGGCCGCGAGGAGCTGGAGAAGGCTCGCCAGCGAGGTCTTCTCATCGATTTCCACGTGAGCCATTGTGGCGACGACATGTTTCTCATCATGTCCCACGATAGGGGCGAAAACAACGTGGAGATCCACCGGCTGGCCTGGGACACCTTTGTGAAGGCGACCGAGGTGGCCAAGAAGCTGAAGCTTTACGGGGCCGGCCAGGACCTGCTGACGGACGCCTTCTCGGGAAACATCCGGGGAGCCGGCCCTGGCTCCGCCGAGATGGAGCTGGAGGAGAGGCCTTCGGAGCCCATCATCGTCTTCATGGGCGACAAGACGTCGGCCGGAGCCTTCAATTTGCCTCTGTACAAGATGTTCGCCGATCCCTTCAACACCCCTGGCCTGGTCATCGGCGAGCCGCTGCACAAGGGCTTCAGTTTCGAGATCCAGGACGTCAAGGAGCACCTTCAGATAACGCTCAATGCGCCTGAAGAGTCCTACGACATCCTGGTGTTCATAGGGGCGCCGGGGCGTTACGCCGTAAAGCGCGTGTATAACCGGCTCACAGGCGAGATTGCGGCCTGCTCCAGCACCGACAAGCTCTCCCTCATCGCCGGCCGCTACGTCGGCAAGGACGACCCTACGATGATCGTGCGCTGCCAGGGGAGCTTCCCGGCCGTGGGCGAGGTGCTGGAACCCTTCACAACCCCCTGGGTCGTGGAGGGCTGGATGCGTGGCTCACACCATGGCCCCCTGATGCCCGTGGCCCTTAAGGACGCCCACCCTAGCCGCTTCGATGGGCCGCCCCGGCTGGTCGCCCTGGGCTTCCAGTTGGCCAACGGCCGCCTTGTCGGGCCCCAGGACATGTTCGATGACCCCGGCTTCGACCACGTGCGGGACAAGGCCAACCAGATAGCGGACTACCTGCGCCTTCACGGGCCCTTCGAGCCGCACCGGCTGCCGCTGGAGGAGATGGAGTACACGACGATGCCGGCTGTGGCCAGCAAGCTCCAGGGTCGTTGGCAGCCGATCTCGGAGACAGCGGCCGCCAAGGCCTAGGACAGCCGCTTCAGGCCACCGCTCACCCTTAGGCGCAGCTCAGAATAGTCTGCGACAGGCTCCGCTCACCCTTCGAGTGCCGCAGGACGAGCGGGAAGGGGCGTTATCTCCGCTCATGCTGAGGCTCTCGAAGCATGAGCAGGGGCGCTAGCCCCGAGGCAGCCCCAGACCGCGGATAGCCGCCACGCTGCGCATCACCTCGCTGGTGCCACCCGCGATGGTCTCGGCCACGCTGAGCTGGTAGTAGCGCTCCACGCGGCCCTTCAGCCGCGCCCATTTGCTCTTGGGGTGGAGCTGGCCGTATAGGCCGAGAAGGTCCATGCCGGTGCGTGCCAGCCGCTGGCCCAGCTCGGAAGAGAAAAGTTTGGCGATGGTCGCCTCATAGTTCGGTATCTTGCCGGCCTGTTGGAGCGAAGCCACCCTGTAGGAGAGGAACTTGGCGATATCTATCTCGATGCCCACCTCTATCAAGCGCAGCACAACCTGCGGACGGCGGAAGGATGGGTTCTCCTTGGCGAAACGCAGCAGGTCCTCCCAGAAGCGCCGGGCCCTGGCGGAACCTGCGATGGACGAGCGCTCGAAGTCCAGCGCCACGGCCAGTTGGTACCAACCCATGTTCTCTTGCCCCACCAGGTAATCCGCCGGTATGCGAACGTTCTCGAAGAAGACCTCGTTGAACCCGTGGCCGCCGGCCATGTTGATGAGGGGACGGATGGTTATGCCCGGGGCGTCCATGGGCACGACGAACATGCTGATGCCCTTGTGCTTGGGCGCGTTGGGGTCGGTGCGGGCGGCCAGCCAGCCCCAGTTAGAGCGGTGGGCACCCGAGGTCCAGATCTTCTGGCCGTTGATCACCCACTCGTCGCCATCTCGCACCGCCCTGGTCTGGAGGGACGCCAGGTCCGAGCCGGCCCCCGGTTCGGAGTACAGCGTGCACCAGATGTCCTCCAGGCTGGTGATGCGGGGGAGAAAGCGCTTCTTCTGCTCCTCCGTCCCGTACAGCATGAGGGATGGACCCACCCAGGCTATCCCCATGTTGAAGCCGGTGGGGGCGCCGGCGTAGGCCATTTCTTCGTTGAACACCACTTGCTGCATGACGCTGGCCCCGAGCCCTCCGTACTCCTTGGGCCAGGGCAGGGCCAACCAGTTGCGGGCCGCCAGCTTTTTGTTGAACTGCTTAGCGAACTCGCTTTGGGCTTCCGCGCCCATCTCCGTTTCAGTGTCGAACTCCTCGTCCCAGCCGGGGGGAAGTTCCGCCTTGAGAAACTCCCTTACTTCGGCCCGGAAGGCCTCCTCCTCGGGGGTGAAGCGAAAGTCCATGGTCAGGCTCCTCTGCTTGCTTACGTTTGCGTCAGCGTTACGATTGTGCAGCCTAAGGGCCTGCTGAGCAAGTGCAAATGGGGTGCCCTTACTCGTCGGCCTTGAGTTTACCGCTCAGGATGCGGGCGGCGACATCGCGAAAGACGGCGTAGTCTTGCGCTCCCACGATGGTGAAGCGGTCGTTAAAGACCACCGTGGGCACACCGTGTGCCGCCGCCTGGCGGGCCCACTCCATCTGCCTCCGGACCTGCGGCGTGTAGCGGCCTTCAGCTAGGGCCTGTCTCAGCCCATCGGCGTCAAGCCCGCACTCCTCTCCGAGACGGCATAAGACCGCCGGGTCCCCTATGTCCTCCTCGTCCTCCCAGTAGGCCTGGAACACCCGCCGGTGGAACTCACCCAGGCGGCCGTGCTCCCGGGCGTACTCCGTCGCCTCGTGCGCCTTCCAGGTGTTGGGAACGCGAGCGGGGCGTTTCATGTTGATGCCGGACTCTTGCGCCAGGCGCAGGATGTTATCGATGTACCCTGGCGGGTAGGTGCGGCCGGCGTAGGCTAGCTCCCGGGGCAGCCCCTCGGGAGGAAGGCCGGGCCTCAGCTCGAATGGGCAGACCTCTATCTCTACCGGGAACTCCTCCTTTAGGCGCTCTACCCGCGTGAGGCCTATGTAGCACCACGGGCAGATGTAGTCAGAGATGATGAGAGCCCGCAAAGGCTTGGAGGGCTCCAACCCACCGGCGCCGCTGTGGCGCTCCACGTCCTGGTCGCCCTCGTAGCCTATGACCCACGATTCCATGGCCAGGACATTATCCCACGGCGCTGGCCGGGCCGGATAGCGGCCGGACTCACGCCCCTACGCGGGCCCGGTCCGTGATCCCTGGCACCGGGAAGGAGGAGGCCATCTCCACCACCTCGCGCCTTATCCCTTCGAGGGCCCGTTCATCGTCCCGGTTCTCGATGGCGCGGGCGATGAAGCCGGCGATCCGCCGCATCTCGTCCGGGCCCATGCCGCGGGTGGTCAGCGCCGGTGTGCCCAGGCGGATCCCGCTGCCCTGGAGGGGCGGGCGCTCATCGTAGGGGATCGTGTTGCGGTTTACCGTTATGGCCACCTTCTCGCAAACGCGTTCGGCCTCGCGACCGCTGATCCCCTTCACTCCTACGTCGACCAGCATCAGGTGGTTGTCGGTGCCGCCGGAAACCAGACGGAAGCCGTGACGCTGGAGCTCCTCGGCCAGTACGCGGGCGTTCTCGACGATCTGCTCCTGGTAGTGGCGGAACTCCGGTCGCAGCGCCTCGCCAAAGCAGACAGCCTTGGCGGCGATGATGTGCATGTGGGGGCCGCCCTGGACGCCGGGGAAGACCGTCTTGTCTACCTGCTGGGCGATCTCTCTCTTGCAGAGGATGAAGCCGCTGCGCGGCCCCCGCAGCGTCTTGTGGGTGGTGGACGTCACGATGTGGGCGTAGGGCACAGGCGATGGGTGGAGCCCCGCCGCTACCAGGCCGGAGATGTGAGCCATGTCCGCCATGAGGTAGGCGCCCACCTCATCGGCTATCTCCCGCGCCCGGGCGAAGTCGATGATCCGAGGGTAGGCCGTGGCTCCAGTGACGATGATCCGGGGGCGGTGCTCTCGCGCCAGCCGCGCCATCTCGTCGTAGTCGATGCGCTCCGTCTCCCGGTCGACTCCGTAGTGCACGAACCGGTATAGCCGCCCCGAGAAGTTGACTTCGCGCCCGTGGGTCAGGTGGCCTCCCTGCTGGAGGTTCATACCCATGGCCACGTCCCCCGGCTCGATGAGGGCGAAGTAGGCTGCCATGTTGGCCTCGGCGCCGCTGTTGGGCTGCACGTTGGCGTGCTCCGCCCCGAAAAGCTGCTTCGCCCGGGAGATGGCCAGGTTCTCCACCTCGTCCACCACCTGGCACCCACCGTAGTAGCGCTTCCCGGGGTAGCCTTCAGCGTACTTGTTGGTGAGCACCGAGCCCATCGCCTCCAGTACCGCCGCGCTGGCGTAGTTCTCCGATGCGATGAGCTCTAGCCCCAGGCGCTGCCGGTCCTCCTCCCGCCGGATGATGTCTGCCACCTCGGGGTCGCTCTGTTCAAGGAAGCTCATGCGCGCAACTCCTCAAGAAATCTGGCGGGCAGTGCGAGCGGGCGACGCTCCTTCTAATCAGCACTCGTCACCGAGAGGCCGCTGGAGCCGGGGACTGCGCCGCTGAAAGTCACCTTCAGTCTAGGCCCGGCGCCCTCGCCGGTCAATTGCAGGATATCCGGGCCGCGGGCCTCAGGGCAGATCCGGCAGGCGCACCCTATCCCCCGCCTGAACGCCGTGGGCGCGGAACCACCCCTGGTTGGCTTCGACGGCATACCGGTAGGCCTCGGGGCTGAAGTGCAGCGTCTGGTCCTGCGGCGTCATGTCCTGGATGTCGATGATTCGCCCGTCTGCCGAGATGAAGGCAATGGACAGTGGGATTAGCGTGTCCTTCATCCAGAAGGCATCGCGGCTGTCCTCCGGAAAGACGAAGAGCATGCCACCGTCCGGGGGCAGCGACTGGCGGAACATGAGGCCGCGGCGCCGCTCTTCTGGCGTCGAGGCCACTTCCACGAGAAGGGCCGACTCGCGGTTGTTGCCGGGGTTGAAGATCAGAACCGCAGTCCTGG
>DAOUAG010000274.1:0-1779 GCA_034433815.1 Dehalococcoidia bacterium
AAGCTCCGCGTTGCGGTCGCCTTCCGCCAGTCCCGCCGCCTTCCGGTTAAGCTGCGGGTCCTGGACGGACAGCCGCCGCGCTACAGAGGCGAGCCGCAGCTCGTTCACCCCATCCCCCGGCGACGAGTCGCGAGCATCTCCCGGGGCAACGGGTGCCAGGGAGTCGTAGACGGTGCTGAAGATCGATATTGTGCCGTCAGCGTTGTCTACGATCTCCAGGAGCCGGCCCTGCATAGGGTAATCGCTAGGGGAGCTAGTGGTTATCTCCCAGTAGCCATTCGTGCACCGGGACGGGTCCGGCCGCGCGGCGATGCGGTTCTCCTGAGCATGCCCTGCGATGTGAAGCACCACGTTGGGGAAGCGGTGCAGCAGCTCCTCCAGCTGAGGCCCCCGGACACGATTATTGCCGCCCTCCGGCCCAGGGAAAGGGTTATTCATGGTGGCCGCAGTGTGATGGCTAGCGACGATGATCAATCGGTCCTGATTGCCAGAGGACACGGGCCGTCCGTCCGCATCGAAATAGGTGCCGCTGTGGGCGATGAGCTGCTGCTCCAGCCATAGGAACTGCTCCAAGTCCATGCTCCCCGCAGAGAAACCGCCGGGGTTAACGGTGTCTAGAACTATGAGAACGACGGCCCCAAGCTCCACCGCGTAATATGCGGTGCCCCGGTCGCGGTTTTCCTGGCTCAGCCCGTGACCGAGGGGCCCCGGCTGGTCGCTGGTGCGGAAGTGCTCTTCTATCCACTCCTTGCGGCTGACGAGTCGCCGGTCTTCATCAGGTGTGACCGTCTTGACCACGGTCTGAGGGTCGCTAAGGATCTTTTTGACAGAGTCCGGTGCCAAGAGGGTCGACGGATCGGTGCAGACCTCGTCCTGGGCCATGGGCCCGATGGCCATGATCTTGCTGGATCCTATCGCCGAAAGCGTCGTGGACTCGGAGGGTGGCACGCTGCCCTGAGCCAGGACGTCTCGGACGCCGATCACGGTATACCAGGGGTAGCGCAAAGGAACCGGTCTGAAGGGGCGCTGAGCCTCTTCCAGCAGATCGGGGTAGGCCGGCGAAGGCGATTTCGTCTGCACCCCCTCGTAGGCAGGAGCCCCACTCGACGGGGACACCTCGCGGCCGTCCATGAGGTCCAGGAACCAGCGCAGCTCATTGAACTGGGCGTTATCGGCGGCATTCCCGGTATGGACGGCGAAATCCACGGGCCGCCCGCTAATGGGGCTGCGCGCCACACGGTTGGCCGCCGCCACTAGGGCAGCGGCAGCCTGGGCGCTGAGGGACTCGTGGGGACGGAAGGCAGAGGTGGCCAACGGAGTGGGGCAGGACTCCACCCACTCGCTGCGCAGGGGCGACTCTTCGTCGGTGATGCGGAAATCCGAGAGGTGATGGAAGGCGACGATAGACCTTCGGGCCACCTCTCGCCCAGTCCTGGCCTCTGCTAGATCGGTGCGAACAGCGTATGGAGCGCCCGGCCCCCGGGCGAGGTTGCCGTCGGCGTCCAAGATGATGGTGGAGTCCAGAGTGGTGAGGGGAGGATCGCCGCCGCTGCGCCGGCAGGCCCACGCCGCCGCGAGTCCCAGGCCCGCCAGGGCGGCGCCCTTGAGTATTCGGCGCCGCGGCAGCCTGCGGTGCCCCGGCCGTTGGGCAGACCCGCCGGCCATATGATTCTTGTCATTCACCGTATTCCAGTCTCAGGCAATAGCCGCGGAGCCGCAACCAGCCATGGTCCCCCCGCGTGCGCTGGTTCAGATAGATGTCGTACACCCGCGTTATAG
>DAOUAG010000275.1:0-10340 GCA_034433815.1 Dehalococcoidia bacterium
ACCAGATCTATCCGCACCAACGTTCCGGCCGCGAGCTCCCGCTCTATAGTGACCAGAGGCACCAGTGCCACGCCGAGTCCTTCCTCTACCATGCGCTTGGTGGCCTCCAAGGAGTCCAGTTCCATGGCCACATTGGGGATGACGCCCGCCTCCCGGAAGAAGCTGTGAATCAGGCCGTAGTAGGAAGAGCCGCGGTCGAAGAGCACGATGGGCTCCACTGCCGCCTCGCTAACCCTGGCCTTTCCTGACTTGGCAAAGGGGTGGTCAGGATGGCAGACGAGGACGATCTCGTCGTCGTAGATATGGATGGTCTCCACTTCCGGGTTGGAGAGGGAACGAACGAGGCCCACCTGCACTTCATCGCTGAGAAGCATATTCAGGACCTGCTCGGAGCGCCCCGTCCGGATTAGCACATCGATGCCGGGGTAGCGTTGGCAGAAGATGCGCAGGATCCTTGGCAGAACGTAGGTGGATATAGTGATGGCGGCGCCCAAGCGGAGGGACCCGAGCTGGATGTTCCGCACCTCCTCCACGGCGTCGCGCCCCTCCCTCAGCGCCTGTAAGATGCGCTCGGCGTAGGGCAGGAAGGCGTTACCGGCGTCGGTGAGACGCACGCCGCGGCCGCTGCGCTCGAACAGCTCTTCGCCCAAAGCCCGTTCCAGCGCTTGGATGCGGGCCGTGACGGACGGCTGTGTCAATTGCAGAACCTCAGCCGCGCGGCTGAAGGACTTATGGGTCGCTACTTCGAGAAACGCCTCTACCTGGCCGAAGTCCACTGCCTCGTCTCCTGGGAGCTATCGACAACGCCTATCGCTCTAATGAACAAGGATAGGCGTGCCAGGATGCTCGGTCAAGCGTCGTGGAAGAGGCCGCCTCAGGCGTCGTGCCGTTGCGTCCGGGCCCGGAAGCCCGCGCTAGCGTCGTGGGTCTTGAACCAGTCCGCGTTTATCTGGATGTACTCTCGCCACTGGGGCGGTACATCCTCCTCGAAATAGATGGCGCTTACGGGGCAAACGGCTTCACAGGCGGCGCAGTCGATGCACGTCTCGGGGTTGATATAGTACTGGGGGTCTTCGGGCGTCGTGTAGATGCAGTCTACCGGGCAGACATCTACACAAGAGGCGTCCTTGGTACCGATGCACGGCTCGGTGATGACGTAGGCCATATCACTCCTGGCTGCTGAAGGACGGTAACTTTGCCATTCTAGCCGCGGGGGCCACGCACGGGCAACCGCTGGCCCGCCCTCCTCAGGGGTCCAGTTCAGGGCGGACGCCGCGCTTCACCACCGTGACGTCGCCCCGCAGGCGTGCCTGGCACGCCAGGCGGAGGTTCTGGGCGCGAACGGCGGCCTCCCCGAGTTCGGCCACGAGGGTGCGGAATTCTGACGGGCCCATGGGCTCAAGGTTGTCAGCCCCGGATTGGATGCTACAGGCGCAAGAGGTGCACACGCCCCGGCCGCCGCAGGTGGTAGGCCAGTACAGGCCCTTCTCCCAAGCGGCCTCCATGATGGTGGAGCCCTCCTGGGCCTCGATAACGGTGTCTAGGGGCAGTATAGTAAGCTTTGCCACCTTTCTGCTCTCCTAGCTCGGCTCTTCTACCGATGGTAGCATTCCCCTGGCCGCCCAGTCTTCCCGCCTTGGCGGTATCCGTCCAGCATCCCTTATACTGAACTCGGTTTGCCGCCCAGGAGCTAGCTGTCAGGAGGTCCGCCCCGATATGAAGCCGATACCCGTGGGCACCAGTGACGAGATGGTGATCGAGACCACGCCCGACATGGGCGTGCAGCACCTACCGGTTCCCATGTACTCCACGCCGGCCATGGTCAAGCACTTCGAGGGGCTTTGCCTGAGGATGCTCATACCGTACTTGGACGCGGGTGAGAACTCCGTGGGCTACCATGTGGACGTCAAACACCTGGCGCCAACGCCCATCGGCATGAAGGTGACCGTTAAGGCGCGGGTGAAGGAGGCAGAAGGGCGGAAGGTGAGGTTTCAGGTGGAGGCTTACAACGAGACGGGGACCAAGATCGGAGAGGGGGAGCACGAGCGGCGGGTGATCGACATCAGCCGTTTTGCAGGGAAGTCAAACTGATCCCCTATGGCTCTTAGCCTGGCAGACGCGCTCAGGGGACACCGCTTTCCGGCGACGGAATTCGATCTCTCGCCGGAGTGGGTGCAAGGGTACGTGGCCGCCGTGGAGGACGCCGCCATTGGCGCTCACGAAGGCCTCGTCCCGCCGATGGCCGTCGCCGCCCTCAGCATACGGGCCCTTCTGGAGAACGCCATGCTGCCCCCTGGCGCCGTGCACCTGGGCCAGGAGCTTGCCTTCCTTCGTAAGGTTAGGGTGGGCGAGCGCTTGCGGGCCGATGCGGAGGTGATAAGCCGGGGCGAACGGCAGGGTTGGGTCCTGATGGCTGTTGGCCTAGTCGCGTCTGCTGCTGACGGGGGCCAGGTGATGTCAGGGCGCGCCACCGTCACCTTCCCGCTGGCCGAAGGTGGCAGCGAGGCGAGGGAGGAGCCGGCCCGCAAGCCCAGCGAGGCTGGCCGCCCGGCGGAAGGCTCGCTACCGGAGGTGGTGAGGTCCCTCACCCAAGAGACGATCCTGCGCTACGCTGATGCTAGTGGCGATCACAATCCCCTGCATGTCGACCCAGCTTTCGCCTCCGGCACGCGATTCGGCGGCACCATTGCCCACGGCATGCTCCTTCTGGCCTACGTCTCCGAGATGCTGACGGCAGGTTGCGGCGAGGCCTGGCTCTCGGGTGGCCGCTTGAAGGCGCGCTTCCGGGCTCCGGCACGCCCAGGGGATACGGTGACCGCGAGGGGTTCCCTCGTACGAAGCGGAGACGGGTGTGCCGTCTACGGCGTCGAGTGCCAGAACCAGGCGGGCGAGCTTCTGGTGTCTGGCGAGGCGGAGGTGCCTAATTGAAGCCGGCGGGCCTTGCGGTGCTTTCCCTCGGCGTGTTGGTCCTGGCGGGCGCCTGCTCTAGCTCGAACACTACTACCGTCGGCCCCAACGATCCTAGCATCGTGCCAGTCAGCAGCCGTATAGTGGCCTTCCTCTCCGCCTATGGCAGCTATGGCGCGGACAAAGGCTACGAATATCTTTCGCCGGACGTCCAGGCCCGATGCAGCAAAGAGCGCTTCGCCGAAGCGATGCGCGATAGTGGCTTGCCAGGCACGTTGCGCCGGATCAAGTGGGTAAAATTCAGCGACGGTGAGGCCCAGGTGGCCATGACGCTGATCACTCAGGCCGGCGATGTGGATCAGACGTGGATCCTTGAGGCTTCGACCAGGGTTTGGAGGATCAAAGAGATGCCGGGGTTGAAACAGTGTACAGGATGATGCGCAGCGGAGTAGTTTGGGTCGCCGTCATATTTCTGGCCGTCTTCCTGATCGGCGCTTGCGGGGGTGACGACGGTGGCCAGGACGACCCGCGAGCCAAGGCGGTACGGGGTGTGGCTGAATTGGCCACCTACGCCTATGCCGGCGCCGGCCCCGACGGCCTCTATGACTACGTGGCGCCCCAGATCGCCGATCGGTGCTCTAGGGCCCAGTTCTCGGAGGACCTATCGGACGAGCCACAACCCAGGGGCTTCCGGGGGATATCCGAGGTGAGGTTCGAAGGCGATACCGCCATCGCGGCCATGGTCTTGATATACGATGACGGGGACAAGAAGGTGGACTGGAGCTTCGTCCAGACTCAGGACGGCGCGTGGCGGATCGCGTCGCTGCCGGGACTGCAGGAGTGCGGCGGCTGATGGTGCGGGCGGTCGTCACGGGCCTAGGCTGTGTGACCCCCATCGGGGAGAGCCCGGAGGAGTTCTGGCGGAACCTGTCGTCTGGCGTCTCCGGCGTCCGGCGGATCACCCTCTTCGACCCCAGTGATCTGGACTGCCAGATCGCGGCGGAGGTGCCCGATTGGGACCCCACCCGTTACATGGAGGCCAAGGCGGCGCGGCGGGCAGCCCGCTTCTCTCAGTTCGCGGTAGGCGCTGCCCGGCAGGCAGTCGAAGACGCCGGCCTGAGGATCGACGACTCCAACCGGGACGATATCGCCATAGTGATGAACACGGGTGGCGGAGGCGTGGACATCATCGCCGATGGGGAAAAGGTGTACCTGGAGAAGGGCCCGTCCCGCGTGGGTCCCTTTACCGTGCCCGCCTATGCCCCAAACATGGCCTCCTGCCAAGTGGCCATCAACCTAGGGATCCGCGGGCCTACCATCACCTCGGTCGCCGCCTGCGCGGCCGGCATCTTCGCCTTCGTGGACGCCAAGCGGCTCCTGGATCTGGGCGAGGCGGAGGTCGTCATCACCGGGGGGGCGGAAGCGAACATCATCCCCATCTCCATAGCAGCAATGGCCAACATGCGGGCCCTGTCCACGCGCAACGATGAGCCGGAGCGAGCCTGCCGGCCCTTCGATCTGCACCGGGACGGCTTTGTTTATGGCGAGGGCGCGGCGGCGATGGTCATCGAGACGCTGGAGCACGCCCGCGCCCGCGGCGCCCGCATCTACGCCGAGCTAGCTGGCGGCGCCGTAACCAGCGACGCCTACCACATCACCGCGCCGGATCCAGAAGGTACGGGCGCTGCCCTGGCCATCCGACGCGCATTGAAGGCGGCGGGGCTTAGACCCGAGGATGTCGACGTCATCGTGGCCCACGGCACTAGCACTCCGCTGAACGACGTCGCCGAGACGGTGGCTATCAAGAAGGCGCTGGGCGAGCATGCCTACCGTGTGGCCATCACGGCCCCCAAGTCCATGGTGGGACATCAGTTGGGGGCTGCCGGCGCCGTTTCCTCCCTCGCGGCCGTTCTGGCTATCGACCGGGGCGTCGTCCCTCCTACCATCAACCTCGAAACGCCGGATCCGGAGTGCGACCTGGACTATGTACCCAATAAGGCCAGGAGTTTGGAGATCAGGGCGGCGTTGGTCAACGGCTTTGGCTTCGGCGGCCAGAACGGCGTGGTGGCGTTCAAGCGGTTCGAGGAGGGGGGTGGCTAGTGGTGGAGGAACCCGAGGAGAGTCCGCGCCACTGGTGCTTCGGCTGCGGCGACCGGAACCCCCAAGGCCTGGGGATCGAGTTCGAGGTTCAGGGCCGCAAGGTCATAGGGCGTTTTCGGGCCCGGAAGGAGCATCAAGGCTTCCCAGGGTTGGCCCACGGCGGCATCTCGGCGGCTGTCCTGGACGAGGCCATGGGTTGGGCGATGTACGCCGCGGGTGCCTGGGCCATGACGGCCCGGATGGAAGTGAAGTACCGCAAGCCCCTGCCATTGGGGAGCGAGTTGGTGGTTACCGGCGAAGTCGTCCGGGAGGGTGGGCGCTGGTTGGAAGCCGTAGGGCAGATCCGGACCCCGAGTGGCCAGCTCCTCGTCGAGGCTCGCGGGCTCTTCGTGCGTCTTTCGAAGGATAGGGCGCGGGAGCTGGAGCGGTTCTACCTCGGCGAAGGGGCAGGGGCTTCTACCGGCCAGGGATGAGCCACCCACAGGGAAATGGCTGGCTGCCTGGCCCGTGGCTCTATGTGCTGAACCGGGCCGGGGCGCCGTTAGTGCCTCTGGGTCTCGCCTATCGGCTGGCCACGCCCTGGGGCGATCTGGCTCATAGGCTCTGGGCGAGCAAACGGGAAACGGCGCGCCGGAATTACGCCCGCGTTCTGGACTGCGATCCCGGGCATCCGGCCGTTGACCGACTGGTGCGCGAGTGTTTTCGCCAGTTCGCCCTGTACATCGCGGAAACGATCCATGTGCAAGGGTGGGATACCGCCACGGTGCTGGACCGCCTCGAGGTTCGTGGCGAAGAACACTTCGCGGAAGCGGAGGCCCACGGCAAGGGGGTGATCTTCGTAAGCGCTCACATGGGCAGCACGGAGGTGGCGGCGTCCCTGGCTCTCATCAAGGGCTACCGGATAACTTCGGTGGCTGAGAGGCTGAAACCAGACTTCGTAATGGATTGGGCTTTGGCCTGCCGGGCGCGAATGGGCATCACCCTCCTCCCGGTCAGCGGCTCCGGTCTGCGCCTGCTGAGGGCGCTACGGCGGCGGGAGATGGTGGCTTTCGTGGTGGACGTAGGCATCGACCGGGGCGGCGGCGTGCCTGTGACTTTCTTCGGCAGGCCAACGCTCCTACCCCTAGGGCCTGCGCGGCTGGCCCGCCTTAGCGGGGCGCCTATCGTCTTCGGCATGGCCGCCCGGAAGCCGGGCGGGCGATTCGTGGCCCATGTCGAGCCGCCGCTGCTGTCCGATCCCTCCCTGCCGCCGGAGGATGACGCCAGCCGGCTGACTCAGGCCATCGCCGATATATTCCAGAAGTACGTGCGCCGCTACCCGGGCCAGTGGTACGCCTTCCGCGATATGTGGCCGAGGGACCCCACCTCTGGCCGGCCCTCCGCCTGAGGGTGGCCCCTGACGCTGGGACCAGCTACGCCTTTCGGGCCTCCTGGGCCATGAGCTTCCGGATCTCCCCAATGGTGATGACGTGGCCTGTCCAAGAAGGCGGCTGCTTGGCCATCCAGAGGGTAACCTCCGAGGCGGCCTCCGGTTTCTCCCAGCCGGAGAAGTCCATGCCGGGGTTGAGGAACGTCCAGCCTTCCGTGGCGATGTTGAGTTCGATGCGCAGGGCGTTCACGGCGATGCCGTAGGGCTTCATCTCCTCGGCCACGCCGCGGGTCAGCGTCTCCAGGGCGATCTTGGACACGGAGTAGGAGAGCATGCCCGGCAAGAGCACCTCGGCGAGGAAGGAGGAGATATTGATGATTTTCCCTGCCTTGCGCTCCATCATGTGCGGCAAGAACGCTTGCATGCACATGACTGGCCCGCGCAGGTTGACGCCCAGGACGAGCTCCCATCGCTTGAGGGGCGTCTGATGGAAGGGGGCGGGAAAGCTAATCCCGGCGTTGTTGACCAGGATGTCGCAGCGGCCGAAGGTCTCCAGAGTGCGGCGGGCCATTTCGGCCACTTGCTCCTCTTTAGAGACGTCCATCGGCACTGCCAGCGCCCGGCGGCCGAGGGCCTCTACCTCGCGGGCCGTGTCCTCGATGGTGCCCGGTAGCTTGGTCGGGGCATCCCGCGAGCTGCGGGCGGTTACGACAACGTCGGCTCCAGCCTTGGCCAGGTCAATGGCGATGGCGCGACCGATGCCACGGCTGGCCCCCGTGACAACGGCCACTTGGTCCAATAGTGGTTTGTCCTCTGACATCATGGGCTAACTATGGGCCGTCTTGGCCCGCTGGTCAAGGGGCGTGGGCCAGCGATCGACGACTTGCACCTCTAGTCGGCCGTTGACCCGCAGGACCTGTACATCGGTCCTCGGTCCGAAGCGATCGTATTGCAGGTCGACCTGTGCTGGCCCAACCGAGAGGTTGCAGACGCGCACTCGCCGCAGCCAGGCCGGTAGCACTGGCCGCACGATGTCCAGACGGCGGTTGGCTGCATCGGGGCAGAGCCCGAGCATGGCCTGGGTCATGAGGGGGAACGCCCCGGCCGCCCAGGCCTGGGGCCGGCAGGCGACAGGATAGGGCACCGGCGCCCGGTGGGCGCTGCGCTCGGCGCCGCCGAACAGTTCGGGTAGCCGATAGTAGGGGAAGGCCTGAGCTGCGTCGAAGAGGGCCGTGATGACCCGGTTCAGCTCTTCCTCTCGCCCGCAGCGCTTGAACCCCATGGCGATGATGGAGTTGTCGTGAGGCCAAACGGTCCCGAGGTGGTATCCCAGGGGGTTGAAACCTGGCGAGAGGGATGACAAGGTGCGGATGCCCCAGCCGGAGAACATGTCGTCCTCCATCAGGCGGTTGACAACCCTCTGGGCCCGCTCCTCGTCTACTATGCAGGCCCAGAGGGCCTGCCCGGCGTTGGAGGTTACGGACCGCGCCTGCTGGCCGGCGCCGTCGAGGGCTAGGGCCAGAAAACCTTCTTTCGTCCAGAAATCGCGATTGAAGCGCTGCCGAAGATCGGCCGCGCGCTGGAGGAGGTCTTGCGCCATGGCCTCGTCTCCGAGGGCGCGGAAGACCGGGACGAGGGAGAGGAGGGCGGCGTAGACGTACCCTTGCACCTCTACGAGGGCTGTGGGCGGCTCCACCAGGGTGCCGTCAGCGTGGATTATGCTGTCTTGGGAGTCCTTCCAGCCCTGATTGACCAGGCCCTTGGCCGACCGCTTCTCGTAGTCGACGTACCCATCCCCGTTCTGGTCGCCGTGACGCTGGACCCAGTGTAGGGCAGCCCGTAAGTTCGTCTCCAGCTGCGATAACAGGTCGACGTCTCCAGTCCAGCGGTAGTACTCCCCGGCCAACAAGAGGAAGAGGGGTGTGGAGTCCACGCTGCCGTAATACGGCGAGAAGGGGAGCTCGCCTGTGCGGGTCAGCTCGCCCTGGCGCAGCTCATGCAGGATCTTGCCCGGCTGTTCGTCGCGCCAGGGGTCGAACTTCATGCCCTGCCATTTGGCCAGGGATGCCAGGCAGTCCCGGGCGATCTGGGGCTTAAGCCACAGGGTCTGGATGCCGGTTATGCAGGTGTCCCGGCCGAAGAGGGTATCGTACCAGGGCGTACCGGCGGCCGGGTAGCCGGGGCCCGCTGGCTGGTAGTTCCACAACATGCGAAGGTCGGCCAGAGAGCGACCCAACACAGCATTGAAGAAGTCGTTGTCTGTCTCGACCCGGGTGGCCTCCGTGAGCCAGGTGGCGTACTCCCGCTCCACCAGGCCGAAGCGTTCTACGGCCTGGCCTACGTCTAGCCGGCCGTCCAGGCTGAACACCAGGCGAACAGCCGTCCCGGTGCGCGGGGCCAGCGAGAGACGAAAAGTGACGACAGCCTCGGAACCGATGGCCTCGGCCGTCCATGGCGGGGGGGAGAAGAGCACCCGCGTCTGCCTCCTCCGGCCGTCCCTGCCGCGGTACTCCATGGTCAAGCTGGAATCGCGGAAAACGGGTGGCGAGGGGCTCGCCGGCTGCCGGGACTGGAAGCCCCGAACCTCGAAGATATCTGCAAAGTCGGCGGCGAAGCGGAAGATGAGATCGAGGGTGACCGGAGAGGCGTTATAGTTGGTCACTCGCACCGTCTCCTCCAGCACATCTTGGATGACGCGGAGACGCCGCACCTCGAGGGTGCCGCGGGGCACCGGCCGGCCCTCCACGTCCAGCATCGAGCGGTTGGTCAGCACGTGCTCAGAGCTATAGCCCGGCTCCGCTGTAGAGAGGAGGACCAGGGGCGCCTCGCTGGAGAAAGAGAACTCGTAGGTGGACAAGTAGCGCGTGTCTTCGTAGTAAAGGCCGTACCCGTCGCGATTGCCGCGGGGAACCTCGCCGGCCGGGTTCGTGAGGAGAAACAGATCGCGCTCCCGGATGACCAGGGCATCACGGATGTCCTGGACCTCCATGGGCTCCGCCTCCGGCAGGGGGCGGGGCAGTGGGCGGTCCTGTCCTGCCGTGGCGGGTTGCGGGTCCGTCATGGAGCGCGGATAACGGCCTCAGGCCACCTGCACATCGGGTTCGGCGACCGTCTTGGCTCCCGAGAGAACCGGGTACCGCGGCGCCTGAAGGGCCCGTTGGCGCAGGATGAATTCGTAGATCTCTAGATAACGCTCCGCCATGATGGGTCCATCGAAGCGTTCTTGCACGTGGCGCCGGCAAGCCACGGGGTCGATCTCCCGCGCCGTGCGCACTGCGTCCACCATGGCGTCTACGCTGTCGACCACGAATCCGGTCTCCCCGTGCCGGATGATCTCTGGAGCCGCGCCTCGCCTGAAGGCGATGACTGGCGTCCCGCAGGCTTGCGCCTCGGCCATGACCAGACCGAAGGGTTCGTCCCAGATGATGGGTAGGAGGACGCAGGACGCCCGGCGGTAGAGGTCCCGTTTCATACGCGCATCGGCCTCGCCCACAAAGACCACGCGCTGGCCGTCCAGGTGGGGAGCGACCATGCTGGCGAAGTAATCGTAGTCCACCGGGTCAACCTTGCCTGCGATGATCAGGCGTTTTCCGGTTCGACGCGCCACCTCTATCGCCAGGTGCGGCGCCTTGTCAATGGAGATGCGGGCCAGGAAGAGAAGGAAGTCCTCTTTTTCCTCCTGGAACGGGAAGCTGGCCACGTCTATGGCATTGTAGGCTACTCCGGCGAAATGGCCGCCCCTGACGCGGGGCATGAGCCTCCATTGCGACCAACTGATAGTGTTGTAGTAGCCCGTGTAGTGGTCCCAGATGAACCGTGTGTCCCGGGTGATGAGACAGTGCATGGTGGTGAGCATCGGGACATCGGGCACTAGGTGGGAGAGGGCCATGACCTCCTCGCCCGCGTGGTTGTGAATGATATCGAACTCGTGCGCATCGCGCAGGCTGAGGGCGGCGTGCTGCCA